>CAZXAI010000024.1:0-14426 GCA_964638265.1 uncultured Zetaproteobacteria bacterium | reverse complement strand
CCAGAATACGAATCTCGCGCGCACTACCGTGACTGGCAGACTCTGCTCCGGTGATGGAATCAGGTTCGGGCAAGGAACAGTCTTTTGGTCAAATGGCCGGATTAATCTTCAGCAGAAGACTTGATTTCACGACCCTTGTAGGTGCCGCAATGCGGACAGGCATGATGCGGGCGCATCATTTCACCGCACTCAGGGCATTCGGACATGCCGGCGGGCACGATACGATCATGCGAACGACGCATATTGCGCTTGGATGCGCTGGTTTTTCTCTTTGGTACTGCCATGTTACTCTCCTGCAAGGCCGGTCACAGCATGACCTGCCTTAAAACTCAAAATAATAAACTTTCATTCCGGCTGTTCATGCCGGATTAACCGTCCAGACTCAAACCGCGCAATGCCGCAAAGGGATGATCTTCATTATCCGGCTTGCACTGGCATGAATCAATATTCAGATTCACGCCACAACCCTGACACAGACCCTGACACGAATCACTGCAAATCACATCGGCCTTCCAGGCCAGCCAGACATCTTCACGCAACAGGTCGATCAAATTAATCTCGCCGGGAGGCTCTACATACTCACACGTTCCCCCGGACTCGTCATGTCCGGGCTCTTCACCCAGCTGAAATGTCCACGCTGTTACACCTTCAGCCTGCCAGTCAAACACGCCATTGCAGCGACTGCACTGTCGCCGGATTAACCCCTGCCAGGCGCCACACAAACGGTACACGGCACCGGTACGCTCCAGCGCAACCTGCCAGTGCATATCCGAGATCAGATCAGATAAGGCCTGTACCGAACCAATCTCGTTATCGGCCAGCAATGCCATGGGAACATCTTCATCCCATTGCCTGCCAGTTGCTGCAAGGTTCTGCAATGTCACAAGCCAGTGCCGCTGCATGCCAACCTCCGGAGCCATTGATTCGACCGTTCACCAAGCCGAATTCAAACAGGCGCGCATTATCAATATTGACTCTTACCGGTCAAGCCTTGACTGATGCAGTGAAAGACCGGCCCTGCTCAAAGATATTTCAATACTTGTAAGCCTGCTCACTGCTTTGCATGCCGGAATCCATAGCATCGCGATATAAATGCCCCTGCCTGTAGTGATCCAACATGACACACTCCTGTGGCACAACGATTGCTTTACTGTTGGTAGAAAATAAGATGCAGCGCCAAAGGAGTTCCTGATGGCAATAAAATATATACTCGGAGTATGCTGCGCATTGCTGATTACAATGCCCGGATATGCCACTGCCTCGGAACCGTCGAGCCCGTCTATCCGCCAGCAGTCCAGCCCTGATCTACAGCACCGGCTGGAAGCGCGCATCAAGCAACTGCACCTGGATACAGCCGTGCGCAACAAACAGCTATCCGTTGCACTGGTCGACATCACCGACCCGTCATCCCCCAGTCTGGCGCAAGTCAATGGCGATGAAATGATGTATGCTGCCAGCCTGCCAAAAATCGCCATATTGCTGGCTGCTTTCGAGCGCATTGCACACGGCAAGCTGGCGCTGAATGATCACACCCGCCAGACCATGACCCGGATGATCCGCTATTCGGATAATCAGGCTGCCACGGCCATGATCCGGGCCGTCGGCAAGGATTATATCAATCAGGTCTTGTCATCACCCAAATATCGCCTGTACGATAAACGCTATAATGGCGGCCTCTGGGTCGGCAAGGAATATGCCACCGGCACCGCCTTTCACCGCGACCCGCTACACCACCTCTCACATGGCGCTACCGTCATGCAGGTCGCCCGTTTCTATTATATGCTGCAAACCGGCCGGCTCGTGTCACCCCGGTCGTCACGCGACATGAAAACCATCCTGTCCAAACCGGGTATCCATCACAAATTCGTCAAGGGACTGCGCAATACCAATGCAACAATCTACAGAAAGTCCGGCAGCTGGCGCAGCTTCCACGCGGACAGCGCCCTGATCGAACACAATGGCCGTCGTTATATCGCCGTTGCACTGGCCCACAATCCCAAGGGCGGCGTCTGGATGACCAAGCTGATCGGTGCCATGGATGATATTATTTTTGAGCATGCCGACTTTGTATCAGCCGGTGCAGCCGCGTCGCTAGTGTCTGCTGAGCCACGGCAGAATTCTTCCGCAACACATTTGATGTAAGCACGACCATATAGTTCAGTGTCGGCGCAGCTGCAGGCGACTCGATCACGGCAACAGAATTCATCAGATTCAGTACATTGCCGCGATACGGCTTGCAGGCAAAACCCGCTTCGGGTCTGCACTTGTAGAATGAACCGGACTTGAAATACACCGCCGCATTATTCAAGGCCGGAGACGAGGCATAGCGTATGCGGTGGCGGGTCATGTATAATAAACGCTTGATCTGCAGGCTCGACCAGGCATCGACCAGTGTACCCTGCTCCATTTTCAACACATACAACATCAGCTGCCGTGCTGTTGCAATGCTGTTGCTGCCCGGAATACGACGTTTGCCAATATGTGAAAAAAAGCCGCCCTGCCGGAGTCGAGCCGGATCGAAACCGTTTCGAGCCACCGGATCCTGCAAGGCTGCTAACAGATCTTGAGAAAGCTGCTTCTGTGGCGTAGTGCTGAAATAATCCAACGCCGCCCCCCTGCTGACCGGGTACGCCGCCCCAAAATGACGCAGCAATAACACATGTTTGAACACCATGCTGGCCGCTGCATTGGAGCTGGCCGACATCATCCAGTCCAGATAGGTCCAGAGATTGGCAACATCACCCTCGGCCAGTCTCCGCTTGAGCAGGCGCTGTTGCTGCGGCAGCCAGAACGGCACCTTGTGATGATCCGAACCGATAAATTCATCCGCCACAATCATGCTGTTGCGCAATATATGCTCACGCGCTGCCAGGTCATCCGGATAAATATCCGCCAGCGCCTGGAACAATGCCAGGGCCACCAGCAGTTTACCCACGCTGCCCGGATTGCGCATCACATCGGCCTGATGCTGGGCATAACGGGGGCGCTGCGGGTCGGTGACATCGAGCACGCTGATGCTGTAATGCGCGGCATCTGCGCCGAGCATGTTTACCAGTTGCTGCGAGAAGCCCGGATCGGGCCCGGGCAAGCCCTGTTGTAATGCGCCCTGCAAACGCAAAACCACCCGATCCATATCCAGTAGCGCGCCCGCAGGCAAACGCTTGCCCGCCACCGCCCCCTGTTGCGCCAGACGATCAGCTTCGAGCCGGGCAATACCCGTTTCCTTTGTACCATCCAGCGGAAACGCCATCGATACCGACGCCTGCATCAGCAAGCATATAACGATCACATATTTGATCATAAGGCGTTCGCCAGCACGGGCGCTTGATCCATGCGCACCACGGTATCCGCCCTGTCCAACAGCTGGCGGTCCATATCCATCAATGTCCGGCTGTGCAGGGCGCGCCGGCTCTCAACAAAGGGGCGAATCTGAAACAGCGCCAGTTTCCCCCGCCTGAAGCCGAATTCAATATCGGCTACCGCCGCCGCGCCTGACTGGTTTCGCGGCAGGGGGAAACGCTGATCCACATCATCGGCCAGCTTTCTGAGCTGCACAATCTCAGCCTGCGTCAGCGTATATTGCCTGCCGCTGACTGCTACTGTATCCACCCCGCCGGCCGGATTGAGTACCGCCTGCAGCGGCGCAGAAGCCTGGGCATATAATTGAACCGCGCCATTATCGCGTCGCACCCGGATCTCTTCGGCGAATTGCCCCTCCACTGCCCCGCCCACGCCCTCGTTCGCGGCGATCGACAACAGGCCGCGATCACCATTATCAATATCGGAGGTCACCAGCACACCCGACTGCTCGGAGGGGAAACTCTTTAACAACAGCACGGCCGGATATACATGCTGCGGATGCAGCATATAGGCCTGCCGCCACGCATAGGCGCGATCCGTAAAGGGCGAGGCCCAGACACGCAGAACCGCCGCCATGATGGCATCGAAACCGACTACGTTCGGCACAGTCAGATTCAGGCCTGCGCCGCTAAAGCCCGGCAAATCCTCCACATTGGTATCACTGCGCACGAATACGCCATAACTGCCCTCAGGGCCGAATTGCTCCACCACCGCGATGCGCAACTGCTGCCTGAACGATGCCAGCGGTTTACTATTGATAATCCACGCCCGCAAACGCGAGAGGAACTGATGCCGCTGCCTGCTGCGTTCGATACGATCTGTAATCGCAGCGAGCCGGGCATATTCAGCCCGCATCCAGTTGAATACGCTGGGGCCTCCTGCCGCCATGGCCTGATCCAGATGTTTGCGGAACACGCCGAATGGAATCACCAGCCCCGGATTCACCTGATCGGGATAATAATGACTCAACTCACCCAGATTGGCTGCCTTGGGGCCTACCGTCCGGCCCGAGTCCGCGCTGCGGATTCGATGCAGTGGTCTGAGCATACGCTCACGCAGGTTCAGCTTGTTCAAATCGGCCTGAATCGTGATATGTGTACGCACCTGCTCCTGACCGAATACCACATCCCACTGCGGCCCGTCGGCGGCAATATGAATCACCCCGTGATGACTGATTGCCATCACTATCGGCTCGCCGACATGCGCCCGAATCTGTTTGTACAGACGGTCATCCACGACCAGGTTGGGAATGCCCAGATTACGCGCCAACAATTGCATATGCGATACAGAACTGCCCTCACCACGGGTAATAATGCCGGCCACCGGCGTCAGCGAGTGGCGGGTGGATGGCATGATATAAATACCATCGGCCTGTAATGGCTGACCCGGCGGCGGTGCGAACAGCAATCGGCCACGCCCCAGCCCCGGATTGAGGGCGCGCAAACCGGTCGCAATATGCCGACCAAATAGCGTATGCTTCATACCGCTGAGCTGGTTGGCATCTGTCACCAGCGTATCGAGTATGCGTGTAAATGCCAACAGCGGACTATTGCGCAGCCGATCCGGTACATAATACCGGGCCATGGGCGTCAGTCGCTGCCAGCGCTGCACGGTGGTGGAAAAATGAAATTCCAGCGAACGCTGGCACCACTGCGTCATGCGTGACAGGTAACGCAAGCCCTTCGCATAGGCGGCCACGCTGAGCACGTCCGCCTGTAGCAGCGCATGCAGTTCATCCCGCATCGCCAGCCACTGACGCTCCGATAACAGGCCGCTTGCATACAGCGCCCCGGCCAATGGTTCCAGCCAGCCCAGGCGTGTCGCCCGACTAACCGGCATGGGTGCCGGTTGCTGATCCAGCGTCTCCAGCAGCCGGTTGGCCTGCACATAAACCGCCTGCTCCAGAATCAACGATGCGCGTAGCAGCCGCAAGCGATTGTACACCGTATAGCTGTTCTCATGCACCAGGATATCACGGATCGTCTGCGCCCCGGACGCAGCCGCTGCCAAAGTCCGGGCCGGTTCGAAGGCAAATCGAAGCGTATCAATGGTTGCTGCCATCAGACGTTTGAATTGAAGATTCCGCGATTCGCTGGCCAGAGCCTGCAATTGAACAATTGCACCATGCGGCGCATACAGGGCATCCATATCCGTTGCCAGCGCAGCATAGGCTGGCTGTAAATCGTTTGTGCCTGAATCGGTGGCGTAACGCCGTACGCGGGCTGCATCATGGGCATCCGGCAGACTGTGAATCTTGACCCGCAAATCATGGAATCCGCTGTCCTGTTCAGCAATATCACTGGCCGCCTGACGAATTTTAACAGCCAGCAACGGCTCGACAGCCAGCGGCAGCAGACGAACCGACTCCCGAAGCAATAAATAACGTTCATCACCCAGCCAGTTATGATCCGCCAGCATGGCCAGGACAATATTGCTGGCCGACTCCTGTTCCACCTCCGCCTGAATGGCGCCGCGATAATACCGGGCCCGGCGAAACACCCAGCCATCATCGGCACGCAGCAGGTATTGTTCCAGCAGTATTTGTTTCCAGTTGCCCAGCCGGGCATGAGCGCCGGTATAATCCTGCGGTTTTAATAAGGCAAATAAATTAGCGACCAGATAACCCTTATCCCGCATCAATCGGGCATGCTGATTCCAGACGCCGTACTGGCGACCGCCGCCATGCGTCCGGCAAGCGTATGCTTTTGGCGGCAAGACTGACCCGTCGTTACAAAACCACTGCACGCCATCAAACGGGCCCCGTGGCGCCTGCTGGAACTGTTCCACCCAGCTGCGGAATTGCCCGGTCTGTCCGGTCTGAACACCCCCTCCGGCGCCCCACACAGGAGCGCCGGATACAGACATCGCCAGCACAAACATCAATATCAGCCGCATCATCATATGAAACAGTATAGTCGATGGACGGTTTGCTTACCATCACAGTCCAGCCGGTGGCCGTACATGCAGCCCCGTTTGGTGTTAGCAGGCCTGCGTTTTACACAAGCAGCAATTCGGCAACCATATCCGCAACCCCGACTGCCGGTTGCTGATCACCCAGCAGCATACGCAATGTATTGCACTCACGGCGTTGCTGTTGTGCGGCTCTGTCATTGCCCAGCAATGGCACCAGTTCATCTACAATACGCTCCACTGTACACGCCTCCTGAATCAGTTCCGGCATCACCGGCCTGTCGCCCAGGATAATATTGGCCAGACCGATACAGCGCAGCTTTACCAGTCGCCGGGCGAAAAACACCATCAACGGCGAAGCATGGTACACCAGCACAGTCGGCGTATTCCATAAAGCCAGCTCCAGCGTGGCAGTGCCGGATACCGCCACGGCCGCATCGGCGCGCAGGGCATAACCATCATCGCTTCGGTCAATCGCTTTGGCGCCCAGCTGCCAAAATGCATCCAATATATCCATATCGACGCCGGGAGCGACAGGCACAACGCATGCTATATCTGGCATCTGCTGCTGCAGCTGTTTCAGGGTTTCGACAAGGATCGGGATATGCGCCTTCAATTCCTGCGGACGACTGCCCGGCAACAGCGCCAGCAAGGGACGCTGTGCATCCAGATCGAGGCGCTGCATCAGTTCCACCCGGCTCCAGCCCTTCACACAGTCTACCGCACTCGGGTTACCGACATAGCGGGCATGCGCAATACCGTGTTGGTGAAACCATTCCACTTCAAAGGGCAGAATACAGGCCAGGCGATCCTGCGATGTTTTTAATTTGGCAACGCGCCAGGCGCCCCATGCCCACAGCTTGGGAGCAATAAAATGAACCACCGGAATACCGAGTTGCCTGAGCTTGCGACCCAGGCGCATATGAAAACTGGAGAAATCAACCAGAATGGCTACATCCGGCTGCTGTGCTGCACACCAGTCCAGTACGGATCGTTCAATACGCCGAATGCGGGACAGGGAGCGGATGACATCGCTAATACCCATGACATTTAATTCATGCATATGATGCAACGGCGCACAGCCGCGCAACTGCATCTGTTCACCGGCAATACCGACAATTTCGGAATCGGGATAACGCTGTTTCAGTTCAGCCACCACTGTGGATGCATGCATATCGCCCGATGTTTCGCCGGCACTGATAAACAGACGTCTCACCGAATCGACCCTTCAGTGTTCAGGTCATCACTGCGCTGTAGCGCCATACACCGAGATAGCATACTGATCCGCCAGTTGCAGGAAACGCTGTCGCTCAATCATCAGGGTCAATCCCGCCTCGATCACCAGCATGGTGCAGCCTGACGCATGCATCACCTCCAGCGTATCGGGGCCGACCGCCGGCACATCAAAACGCAAATCCTGATTAGGCTTGGCCACTTTAATAACGACAGCCTTGCCGCCCCCGAGTTCACCGCCGCGTTTGATAGCCTCATCGGTGCCCTCAATCGCCTCCACCGCCAGTACAGCCTGATCCTGCACCACCACAGTCTGGCCGATATCCAGCCCGGCAATACCTTTGGCCTGTTCAAATCCAAAAATAATCTCGGCATTACGTTTTTTGGCGGCGGGGCCGGCCAGATGCCCGGCTGCCGCCAGCATCTCACCGACGTACAGGGTTTGATCAATCAGGGTCAGGCCGGCCTCGGCCAACAGATCGGCGATGGTATTCATAATGGAATCATCGCGTCGGTCTTTCAATCGCATCAGGCCTTTCATGGCCGTCAGGTCGGGACGAAAATTACGGAATAAATGCAGCTTGCGCACCTTGCCGGCCATCACCACCTGCTCCACGCCAGCCCGCTTGAAGGCCTTGATCATGCCACCCAGCTGCCCCACATGCAGCCAGCAGGTGGAGGCGGTCAGGTCTTCAATTTCCGGAAAGGTTTCCTCGCGTGCAGCCACCACATGCACTTCCTTGCCCTGCGCCTGCAATGCGGCGGCCATCTCCAGAGGGAAATGACCATAACCGGCAATTAAACCGATTTTATTCAAGGCGCATTCAACGATTACGCGTCGCGGCCATGCATCATCAGACCGCGTTTCGCCGAACGGATAAATGCAATCATTTGGCGAGCATCCGCATCATCATCCGACAGCATCGCTTCCGCCTCCAGCAACCGCTCTTCACGCTTGCCGCTATCCTGCAATAACAGGCGGTACACTTCTTTGAGCCGACCCACCTGTTGCAGCGAAAAACCATGCCGTTTCAGACCAATGATATTCAGGCCGCTCAAGCCGGCCCGATAGCCGCCGGCCAGCAGGGTAAACGGCGTCACATCCTTGGTCACCCCGGACATACCGCCGATCATGCTCAGCCGCCCGATGCGCACAAATTGCTGAATGGCCGACAAGCCGCCGATAATGGCATCATCAGCCACCTCGACATGGCCGGCCAGGGTCGCGCAGTTGGCCAGCACAATACCGTTCCCGAGTATGCAATCATGGGCAATATGGCAATAAGCCATCAGGATATTATTACTGCCAATGCGGGTCACCATGCCGCCGCCTTCGGTGCCGGCATTGATGGTCACATTTTCACGAATCTGGTTGTTGTCGCCAATAATGACTTCGGAGGCTTCGCCGTGATATTTCAAGTCCTGCGGAATCTGACCAATAGAGGAAAACGGGAACACACGATTGCCACGGCCCATCGTGGTATGGCCGGTAACAACCACATGCGACATCAATTCACAGCCATCACCCATGCGCACATCAGCGCCAATCACACAGTAGGGGCCGATTTTTACATCTGAACCGATCTGTGCGCCATCCTCGATAATAGCGCTGGGATGAATCGCCGCGCTCATGCCTCGTCCTGTGGCACCAGAGTTGCCATCAGCGTTCCCTCACATACCAGCGCGCCATCGACAAACGCCTCGCCGCGCAGCTTCCACATCGGCCCGCGCCGGCGCAAACAGGTGAGTTCGAAAATCACCTGATCGCCCGGTCGTACCGGTTTGCGAAATCGCACCCCGTCGATGCCGGTAAAATAGACCAGATATTCACGATCATCATCCACCGACTGAAAGGCCAGCATACCACCGGCCTGCGCCATGGCTTCAACCAGCAGCACCCCCGGCATGACCGGATGATTGGGGAAATGGCCGGTAAACTGCGGCTCGTTAATACTGACATTCTTCAACGCACGAATCGATTTCTCCTTCTCGAAATCGAGAATACGATCAATCAACAGAAACGGATAACGATGTGGCAGGCGCTGCATAATATCATCAATGCTCAATTCCGGCATATCATACTCCTTGGGGTGGTTCTGATCAGGCAATTCACTTGCGCTGTTGCGCTTTCCACATTTCAGGCAGTTTGTGCATCAGGGCTGAAACCTTGAAAAACAATCGATAGGGCATAGCCGGCGAGCCGGCATAGGTGCCGCCTGCATCCAGATCCGACAACACGCCGGCCTGCGCGGTCAGCTTCACGCCATCGCCAATATGCAGGTGGCCTGCCAGCCCGGCCTGGCCGCCAAACTGGCAGCCTTTGCCGATCACGGTCGAGCCTGAAATACCCACCTGACTGGCCATAATACTATATGCACCGATACGCACGTTATGCGCCACCTGTATCTGGTTATCCAGCTTCACGCCGCGTTCAATCACCGTATCATCAATCGCACCGCGATCAATGCAGGTATTGGCGCCGATTTCGACATCATCTTCGAGAATCACCCGGCCAGTCTGAGGGATTTTCAGGTGCTGCGAGCCGCTCCATGCATAACCGAAACCATCCGAACCGATAATGGCACCCGGCTGTAATATTACATCATTGCCAAGCACGCAGTCTTCTCGAACCACCACGCTGGCATGCAACAGGCAATGCTCGCCAATCCGGACATCATCCCCGATCACGCAAGCTGCGCCAATGATGGATCCGTGCCCGATATGTACGCCGGCGCCAATCACGGCATGCGCGCCTACATCCACATCACCCGCCAGCTGCGCGCTTGGATCAATCACGGCTGTGCGGTGGATATGCCCGCCGGCCTGCGCCTGCGGATGAAAAAAGCGCTGCAGCTGTGCAAAGGCCAGATACGGATCAGCAACCCGGATCACAACACAGTGTTCCGGGGCGGTATCCTTGGCGGACAACAATACTGCTGCCGCCGCCGTATCCGATAACGCACCCTTGTAGCGCTGATTGGCCAGAAAGGAAATCTCCGCATCTCCGGCTGCACGCAGCGTATTGACGCCGGTAATCAGGACATTCGCAACATTTTCAGCGACAGCCCCTTCAACCGTACCGCCTACAAGCTCGGCAAGTTTGGACAGTGAAACCGGTTTCATCGTGGATCGGGCTTATTTCTTATCCAGTATTTTGATAATGTCGGCGGTCACATCATGTTTCGGATCGGCATAAATAAACAGCCGTTTGGGGGTAAGAAAGTCATAATGATGTTTCTTGGCATAGTCCACCATCACTTTATTCAGGGTAGTCATGCTGGCAATATCAATGCGATTTTTCTCCGTGGCAAAATCGCCCTGCGCATCCGACATCAGGCGTTTGAATGCCGTTACCTTTTTTTGCAATTCCCGCTGTTTCTCAGCCCGTTTCTCCGGTGCCATCGCCAATGACTGTTCCAGCAGCGCCTTTTTTTCCTGCGTAATCGTTTCATTCAATGCCGTGATCTCTTTCATCTTTTTATCATTGAATGCTTTCAAACGCTTCATACCCTGCTTATGCGCAGCGGTACTCTCCAGAGCGCTGTTGATATCGATGTAACCGATTTTCAATTCAGCAGCCTGAATACTGCCCAGTCCAAACACATAGACCGCGCCAATAGCCGCCAATATAGATTTCATATTTATTTTTCTGATCATGCCCTACTCCTCTGCTATCATACTATTTTTAATCGATTAAAACGTAGACCCTATGGCAAATTCAAAACTCTTTTGAATATCATCCGGTTGTGTCTTGATCGGAAATGCCCAGGTCAAACCAATTGGCCCGATAGGTGAAATCCATTCGACGCCAAACCCTGCCGTAATGCGGACTCGGGATAAAGAAAATGGTTCGTGCACATTGATCGGCGCCCGGTTGGGTACGACGGCTGATGCCGAGCCCCAAAGCGTTCCCATATCGGTAAAAAAGACTCCGCGCACCCCTGTCGTCTGTATATATGGCAAGGGGAAAAACAGGTTCAGCGATGCAGTAATCTGACTGTTCGCGCCGACGGCTTCCTTCGTTACCGGATCCCTGATGGTAACACCCAGCGTATCAAAGCCTCGAAAACTACCGATACCACCTAATGAAATACGCCGCCACAGGGGGATTTTCCGACCGGAGAATGCCTGAATCGTACGCAGTTCCAGAGACGGATTCAGAATAATTTTGCTCTGTTTACTGAGCGGAAAATACCACTTGCTCGAAGCAGTCCCTTCCACAAACCTGTTCGGGCCGCCCAGGCCTGCTACGCCCACGCTCAGGAGATCCACATGGCCGCTAGAGGGTGCGATAAAGGTATCCCTGGAGTCCCAGCTCAATGAATTCGTCACCTCGCCAACCGTTTGGGTGCCCAGCTGGGCAACCTGAAACAATGACGCGCCAGCTGGAAGGTTGGACAGGCTCGTTGTATTAATCTGGTAGCCGATGCTATAGTTTATATAATTGCTAATCGGTATGCCAAAAGAAAGACCGGCGCCAAATGAATCTGTCGTATATGTAGCCAGCTGCAACGGATCCGTTTTTGTCTTGAAAGCATTCACGCTGGCGCTGATATTACTGCCCAGAAAGTACGGGTCAGTCAGGCTGCCGGTAATATTCTGGGTCACCTTGCCCAGCTGACCATTCAGGCTGGCCTGATAGCCTTTACCCAGTACGTTCTTTTCGGAAATCTTGGCCGTAAGAATCACTTTTTCCCGTTGAGAATATCCGATGCCGCCTGATATTGAACCGGATTTCTTTTCCGTCACATCCACTTTCATGCGCACTTTATCATCAGCCGAACCCTTGGGGAAAGAGACCCTGACATCGCCAATAAACGCCACCCGTTTCAGCGCTTCCTTACTATGCTTAACCTGTGTGCCTGAATAGCGTGCGCCGGCCGACTGCTTCAGCATCCTGCGTACAACCATATCGTCAGTCTTGTCGTTACCGGAGATTTCCACCCGCTCCACATAAACTTCCTGACCTTTTTCAATATCAAAGGTAACCGCCACGGTATGATCATCAATATTCCGTTTCAGCAGCGGCGTCACCGATGCAAAAGCATAGCCTTCATCACCTACCCGGGCGGTAAGCGCCTGAATCGTGGTCCGCATATCATTCAGCGAATAGGTGCGCCCGCTTTCCAGCGTGATCAGTTTCTTCAGTGTTTGCTCATCCGGCACCAGATCACCCTGCAGGGCAACCTTGTCAACACGGTATTGCGCCCCCTCATGAATACTGAAAGTCAGGGAAAAACTCTTTTTATCCGCTTCCATGGTGATTTGTTCCGAATTCAGTTTCATATCCAGATAACCATGATTCAGATAATACTGCTGCAATAGCTGGCTATCAGCGCCAAAGCGCTTGGTATCAAAGACATCCCGGTCGGAAAACCAGGCCATCAGGTCAGACTGTTTGGAAGCAAGTACCTTGCGCAGAGCAGCAGCACTGAAGGCCTTGTTACCAATAATGAGAATGCGGTTGATGCGTGTGATTTTCCCCTCATGAATCCGGATAAGCAGATCCACACGCCCGTCTTTACGTTCAGTAGGAATAAATTCGATACCAACCTGATAATACCCTTTTTTCAAATACCCCTTTCTGAGCTTGTTGCGATCAGCATCGATGTATCTGGGGCTGTATATGCGCCCCGGCTTCAGCTTCATTCTCTTCTGTAAATCCTTGGTTGGAAATTCATCATTGCCTTCCATTTTCAGATGGGCAATCAAGGGGTATTCCTTGACATGGCATACCAGGCGCACGCCACGCGGCGTTCTCGTGCCGGTAAAGCGAATATCGGAAAAGAAGCCGCTCTTATACAGCTTGCGCACATCACGGCTTAACTGCCGACGATCCAGCGGCTGTCCCACCCGGCTACCCATTTTCACCAGCACCGCTTCCTTCTCGACATTGTGATTGCCCTTCACATCAATGGACAGAATGAGCGGTGCACTGTTTGGATTGACAGCTGGCACAGCAGCAGCTGCGCCTGCAAACGAGACCAGCAACAGCATGCCAGTCAGCAATAGTCTGGTTGAATTCAATATAAACGACAGCAATATTTTACCCTCAGAATTAACGCGACAGATCATTATAGAACGCAAACATCATCAGGCTGACAATCAACACCAGCCCCATCATCTGGGTAATCTCCAGAAATCTGGGTGATAATGGTTTTCCCCTTAATTTTTCCAGCCCCAGATACACCAGCAGGCCGCCGTCCAGGATGGGCACAGGCAACAGGTTCAATACCCCGAGATTGACCGAAATCAAGGCCAGGAATCCCAGGAAATACACCAGTCCCATATCTGCTGTTCGCCCTGCCAGTTGCGCAATGGCAATGGGGCCGCCGAGATTATCGGCTGGGATGGCGGATGTCACCATTTTGCCAAACACGCCCAGCGTCATCGCAGTCATTTCCCAGGTGCGCACAAAACCATAGGTAAAACCATCCACCAGGCTCATGCTATATTCTTCACTGCCATGTACGGATTGCGATGCCAGGCGCACCCCCATACGCCCCTGTTTGTTGTCATCCGCAGATGGCGTCACATCCATCTGCAATGTGGTCTGTCCGCGCTGCACGACCAGCCTCACCGGTTGCCCGGCACTGGCTTTGACCCGTTCAATAAACTGGCCCACATTGGACACATGCCAGCCATTGATCTGTTTGATGATATCGCCTTTATGCAGGCCAAAACGCTGGGCCGGAGATCCGTCCATCACCGCATCAATGCGTATAATCAGCCCCGGATTAAACCCCGCCACCTGATCGGCCACATCCATCAGCAACGGATCTTTCTGCTGTGCCGGCAAGCTCATGTGCAAGGCCAGGGTGCTGTTATCACGCTGTACCGCCAGCGTCACCGCAGTGCCGACATATGCTTTGAGCTTCTCTTCCATCTGCTGCCACGAATGCACCGAAGCGCCGCCGACCGCC
>CAZXAI010000023.1:0-14783 GCA_964638265.1 uncultured Zetaproteobacteria bacterium | reverse complement strand
TTTTTGGCGGCCTGCTGAGCTGCAAGTTGTTCGGCTTTGGCCTTTTTGGCGGCCTGCTGAGCTGCAAGTTGTTCGGCCTTGGCTTGTTTGGCGGCCTGCTGAGCAGCAAGTTGTTCGGCCTTGGCTTGTTTGGCGGCCTGCTGAGCAGCAAGCTGTTCGGCCTTGGCTTGTTTGGCGGCCTGCTGAGCCGCGAGTTGTTCCACATTGGCTGTTTCAACGGTTGCGCGTTGAATCGCTGCCGGTTGCGTAGCGGCTGCTGCTTCAACATCCTGCTGTTTCGGCGCTTGTTGAGATGCTGCCGGATTCAATGTGGGCATATTCCCTGTTTCCGAAACATCCTGCCCCTGACTGGCAGCCAGTTGTTTTACCGGTGCCTGGTTGCCGCTGCTAAGCCAATATATGCCACCGGCTACAATGACCATCAGGATTCCGGCGAGCATCATAAAGCCCCCGCCGCCCTTGCGTTGCATGCTATTGTTTTCGGACATGACAGGATGCACAGGCTCTTTTTGCTGCAGTGGCATATCATCCATGCCCTCCGGCTCGGATCCCCGGGTTAGCTCTGCTTCAGCAGGATGGCTGTCGGATAAATCGCTTTCTTGCAGGAATATCTTCTTGGCGCCCTCCGGATCAGCTGTGGTCTGCGACGATATTGATTCGGGTTCTTCATCCAGATCCGCCTCATGTTCTGGCGCATCCGTTTTAAACTCACTGCGTTGCGAACTCCCGACCTTACTGCTTTGGTCATCATCGGGAGGGGTGTCGTCCGAAATGCTGGCGGATGTTTCATGCGCCGGCGTTTCGGTGTCCGTTTGCTCAGGCTGAGGTTCCGATATGTCCATATCGCTGCTATCGGTGTCTGCCGTTGTGTCACTGATATCGGCGGGCTGGTCGGATGGCATGTCCAATGCTCGCATATCGGTGGTGGACAGAAATTCAGTGGTATCCTGAAAAACCAGATCCGTCAGCGCATGTTCTGCATCCGTCTGCGCTTCTGCCGGTAGTTCATTGCCGTCCAGTATGGCATCAAACTCATCCTGGAGTTGGTCGAAAAAATCCAAATCATCGGATGAATTCTTCGATGATTTGCTGTTCCCATTTGCATCATGCGCTGCCATGAAAATCTCCTTTTTTCGCCAGACACGTCTTTGTCTCGCTGCCATACCAACTGCAGATTCAATATCTTGGACTATCCTGTCAACTGTCCGCTGCTTCAGCGGGGGCTTATGCCGGTTCCGGGAGCCGGTCGGGCTTATGGGAAACCGCTCAGCTGCTCTGCTCCGTGTGCGGCAGGGATAGAGCCCAAAAAACATGATTTGTCGTCACATGCTTACCGCTATGTGCATCAAAATCATCCTGTTTTAGGATAGTTCGAATGCTTATATTGCGCAAGTTCGATTGCCCGGTTTTATGGCCTTGTTCTTGCTTGTGTAAGGTGTGCTTATTGCTGCGTGACATCTATATTGTGCTGCGGAAATAGCATACTGTTGTGCGGGACGTTAGTGTTGATGTTGCGTGGGAGAGGGGGATGAGCATGAATAAAACCTGTGTTGCTGTTGTAGGCCTGGGCTATGTCGGATTGCCGCTGGCGTTGGCGTTTGGGCGAATTATGCCGACGATCGGATTTGATGTTTCCAAGGCCAAAGTGGATGCCTATCGCGAAGGCTATGATCCTACCGGCGAAATGACTGGCGAAATGTTCCGTCGCGCGCCGCATCTGGAATGTAGCACGGATGCTGATTGCCTTGCCAGGGCAGATTTTGCCGTAGTCGCTGTTCCTACCCCGGTTGATCATGTGCATCGGCCCAACCTCACGCCTTTGAAGCGGGCGACGGAAACGGTAGGCAAGCATATGAAACGCGGCGCTATCATCGTGTTTGAATCGACCGTCTTTCCGGGCGTTACCGAGGATATCTGTGTCCCGATTCTGGAACAGGCTTCCGGTATGCGATGCGGCGAAGATTTCAAGGTGGGCTATTCGCCAGAAAGAATTAATCCCGGTGATAAAGAACATACCTTGACGACGATTATAAAAATCGTTTCCGGACAGGATGCCGATACCCTTGAGCAGGTGGCAGCCCTGTATGACAGCATCATTGATGCCGGGGTGTACAAAGCACCATCGATCAAGGTGGCTGAAGCCGCCAAGGGGGTCGAAAATACTCAGCGGGATCTGAATATTGCTTTGATGAACGAGTTTGCGCTGGCCTTTGAGCGAATGGGCGTGGATACGCTGGATGTGTTGAATGCAGCAGGAACGAAGTGGAATTTCCTGCCTTTCAGACCGGGTCTGGTAGGCGGCCATTGTATCGGCGTTGACCCTTACTATCTGGTGCATAAGGCAAAAACGCTGGGTTATCGGCCGGATGTAATTATGGCCGGTCGCAGTATCAATAACAGCATGGGTAAATATGTTGCTGAACATACCATCAAGCAGATGATTGCAGCCAAGAGGATGGTCAATGGCAGCAGGGTGCTGGTGATGGGGTTAACATTCAAGGAGGACTGTCAGGATCTGCGAAACTCCAGGGTCATCGACATTATTTCTGAACTGAATGCGTATGGTGTTGAGGTGCAGGTGCATGATCCGATTGTCAATGTGGATGAAGCCAAAGCCGTATATGGCATGGATCTGATTGATTACGAGCAAATAGGAACGGTGGATGCGGTGGTAGCTGCCGTGCCGCATCACGAGATCAAATCTATATCTTTGGACAAGCTGTCCGAGAGGACAGGCACCGATATTCCGTTTATGGATGTGAAGGCGGCCTTCGACAGGAACGCGCTGGCTCAGGCCGGGTTCCGAGTCTGGCGGCTGTGATGAAACAAACAGCGCGCATGGGTACCCAATCGTGAACGGTGCTGTTTTTTTTGCTGATTTATCAGCGCCCAACCGGTGTGTTTTCACATGCTTGCGTCCTCTTGTGTTGGCGCTGCTGTTTTTATGGGGCTTGTCGGCTGGCGGTGTTTATGTGGCGCAGGCAGATACGCTGGATGATGCTCGCCAGCAATTGCATGAAGGCCATAACGCTCAGGCTACAGCGCTGCTGAAATCATGGGTGCATGAGCACCCGGCTGATTATCAAGCGGTTTTTTTGCTGGGAATGGCCTATGCACAACAGGAAAAATACGTCAAAGCCATAGAGATGTTTCATCATGTGTCTGCGCTACGCCCTGAGCTGGCGGAGCCGCACGGTAATCTGGCTGTCATTTACAATGCGATGGGCAGACCCCAGTCAGCAGCGAGGGAACTGGAAATATTTCTCGAGAGAAAACCTGGGGATGCTGTTACGCATGAAAATCTGGGTGATATCCATATTAAACTGGCGCTGAGAAATTACCGGGCCGCGCTGGTTCGGGATAAAAACCCGCTATTACTGAAGAAATACCAACAACTGTTGCAGTATGAACGCTTGCAACACACGGGTGTTGCAAGCGTTCCGCCTGCAACAGATCAGACCAATGCTGCTGTGGACAATTCGGGACGCCGGCCTGTGACAGGCCGGATATTGCTGGGCGCACCGGTGAAAAGCACCCGGGCGGGAACAGGCAGGCTTACGATCAGCCCGGCAACACCGGTGTCTGAACATGCTGCCATGTCCGCCCCTGGCGATATGCCGCAAGGTACCGGCGTCGCTATTGCGCAAAAAAACGATACGACAGCAGTTCAGCCGGGGCAGCAGACTGCTGACAACGCGGTTCTGGATGCGCTTGAGCAGTGGCGCGCTGCGTGGGCGGCCAGAGATATACCTGCCTATTTTAATGCGTATGCAGCTGATTTTACGCCAGTGAGACCGGGCTCGAAAGGCCGGCGCATCTGGTCGCTGGGGGCATGGAAAACATACAAAATCCGGGTGATTTCCAACAAAACATATATCCATCTGAGACTAAGTAATATACGCATTGAAATATTGGGTCACGGTGAGCGGGCGCGGGTGCGCTTCCTGCAGTTTTTTGATTCAAACAATTATTCCAGTCAGGATGAAAAGGAAATCATATTGAAAAATGGCCCTGAGGGCTGGAAAATCGTACAGGAAAGCGTGCTGTGATCTGTCCATGCAGGCTGTATAAAATAAAGACGCAGCTTGCATGGAGCGCTTGTGCGCCGGGCTATTGTTTCACCGCACGGGGTGGCGCAGATCCATGTGCGTTAAGGAGTTGATGCATGCGTAAACCAATATACCAGTGGTTGGCGCCCGCGAATTGTCTGTTGTTGATTGCGGCATGTTTACTTTTTCAGCCGTTGTCTGCAGCGGCGGCAACTGCGCAGCATCAGGCCAGCAAGGGGGTGTATTTCCAATATGCCGATGCAGATATCACGGCGTTTTGGGCCATCCTGAATCGCATGGATAAACGCCTGCAGCGGATACATGCGATGCACTCGGGCATGAATGCTTATGTGGAACAGATGCTGGCACCGTCCTGCGCCCAGTTGAGGCCGCTGGCGGCCGATGCCCAGGCCTTGAGAATGGAGGCGCGTGCCGCTGCGGATGATCCCGGCATAGACCTGGAGCTGAGCGCATTCAACGGTTTTGACACCAGTTCCGGCACGTTGGCGCAAACATCCCGCCAAAGTGCCTTTGTCGGCTTGCGTTGGGATTTGTTGCGATCCGGTTGGCGGGAAAACAAGAGAATATCCACATTGTTGGGGACACAGGCGAGCGCTGCGGATATTCGCGCCCGCATGGAATATGAGAGCAGATTGAATCAATGCCGGGCTGATAACGTTCATCAGGGCTTTCTCCCCCTGCAGGCGACGCTGTTGCGTATGAAAGTGGATTTGTTACGCAATCTGTGGCGCTTGCAGCTCAAATCCTATTTGAGCGGCAACGCTTTTTTTGATGACGCCCTGGCAGTCGAACAGGAATTGCAGGTTGCCAGCAATGACCTGGCCACCTTGCAGCCGGATTTGGCCAAATCCCTGTTTGATCCCGCATCGGTTGTTCTTAGTCCGCCTGTGCTGGATGTGGACATCAACAGTATTATCGCCGCCATTCGCAATGATCCGAGAGTAACTCAATTAAGCGATCTCGATAAGGATACTGTAGCTCAGAAAAAAAATATTCAGGACAGTTCACGTTTACAATTGTCCCTGCGTTATGAAATGCGCGGCAGTGGGTTCAGGAAACATGGGCCGGCCGGGTTCCTGCGCTATACCCACCCCCTGTTTGAAAATAATCAAGCCGGCCTGATGGAACGAAATCTGGCTGTAGACCAGAAAATGGGCGTTCTGATGCAACAGCGCATACGGGATACCCGACGTGCCTATCGCAGCTTTAATGAAGAGCGTGAGCGCACGCTGCGTCAATGGTATCGCTATAAGAGGGTTGCGGAGCGTGTCCGGCGTTCATTGAAAAATCAGTTGTTTGATCCGGAATCAGTGGATGGCGCGGCGGCAGCCCAGCGAGGCATGGAAGTGATAGATGCCGCCATTGAGCTGGCCCGAGCCAAAGAGCTGCTCTACCGCCGGGTGGACGAAATTTTCAGCCGGGCTCAAATTCTCTACGCACCTCGCTTTGTGCGCCTGGGGGCGGTGGTGAACAACAGTTATCGCGCTCGTCGCGGGCTGCGATCCATATATATGTGGTCGGCAACATTCAATGCCCACCCGAATGATTTCCTGATCTCATTTTTGCAAGCCAAAGGTATCCGCGCTGTACTGTTGTCCACAGGTAAAACAGTCGACAAAGACAAGATGCGCGCCTTCACAGTGGCCGCCAGGGCGACCGGGATTCGAGTCGAAATGCTGTTTTCGGATAATGACTGGTTAAAGCCGGATCACTATGCGACGGCATTGGCGCGTATCACCAGTCTGACTGCAGCCAGACAAGTCGTTAATATGGCCATGGCCCGGCGCAGTGAGCCGCAACGCCCAGAGCGGCGGCATCTCGGTTTACAGAGCCTTGGCGGCAAGGCCGTGCATCTTGAACCCAGGCCGGAGCATCAGGATGTGGTTCCGTCCACGGTTCGACTGCGTACAGGGATTGGCATGATTCACCTGGATATCGAACCGCATGCCGTTGCGGCATACAAGGGCCACCCTCGTAAAATCCAGTCTACCTACCTGGGCCTCCTGCGTTATTTGCGCAGTCATTTACCCCAGGCCATGCGTATGTCTGTTTCTCTGCCCGCCCACTGGCAGCCGGCGGATTACAAACGTATCGCCAGGCTGGTCGGTGATGTGTTTATTATGGATTATGGTTCAGCTGACCCTGATCGTATCTTGCGTCGCCTGAAAGCGGCGCGTGCGGCGATTCCGGATTATAAACTGACTCTGGCGCTAAGGGCCTCGGATTTCAGTTCCGAGAGACAGCTGGAACAGGTATTGGATATCATTATGCAGCGCACCGGCATTCGACGCTTTGCCATTCAGGCGACTGGCGGGTACCTCAGATTAAGCAATCAGCAAAACAGCATGTCCGCGCCCCGCCTGATGCATATGTCCAGGAGCATTCGATGAGGATTCGCCATCCCAAACCGGTTCGGAGTCACAGCAATCTATCCGATGTTGGCAAGCCCTCTCTGGGCAGCCGCATTACCCGGTGGATCTATTTTTCCGTGCTTGCTGGGCTGGTGCTTTATATCGTCTGGTATGCGGTATTTCGATTCTTTTACATTGATAATCGCGGCCTGGTGGAAGCAGACCGCACCCGCATCGCATCTGCACGCGGCGGGCGCATTCTGGATCTGCCGGTCAAAAACGGAGATCATGTACACAAGGGCGAGCTGCTGGCTCGATTGAAATCCCCGAATGCCTGTGATGCGCCGGCTGTATCGAAAGCCCAGGCAGAAACACCTGAATTGCGCTCATTGCGGCGCCAACAGCTATCTGACCGCACTCAGCTCCGGGTGCTTTTGCAACAGCGCAAGGAGAAGAAAACCCGGCTTCAACATATGAAATTTCGTCACGCCATGGAGTTGTCCATCAGTGGTGCGGCATCTCAGCAGCAGAAACTGGCAGATGACCTGCTTCAGCTGGGCGGCAAAATTCGTTCTTTGCGCGCCATGATCCCGCTCAGGAAAAAGGAAATTCAACACCTGCAGGCGATGTTGAAGTTGGCGGTGATAACACCGGGTTGTCGTGATGAACTGATCCATGCGCCTTACAATGGCACCATTGTGAGCAAGGATCACTGGCCGTTTGAAGTAATGCAGCGTACCGAACCGATCATGGATATCATTGCAGATGATGCCAGCGTTCATATAGAAAGCTATTTCAGAAACGATGTCTTTGAGACACTGCATATCGGCATGCAGCTGACGGTGTTTTTTCCTGACGGCAGCGAAAGCAGGGCGCGGGTCACTGCCATCAAGTCCACATCACTGGCTTTTCCGACCCGGCAATTTCATGATGACTACCTGCCGTTCAGAACACGTATTCTGGTCATGATGGAGCCTGTTGATAAAACAGATATTGCATTATGGAAGCAATTCAACCAGATGGAAGTCGAGGTGCGAGGATGGCGGTGATGTCGTATATTTTTCTCAGTGAAAATGCATCCCGGACAGCGCCTGAAGGCGTTCGCAAGATGGACGCACAACAGTTGCAGGATGTGTCTGAACATCTGGAAGCAGACTGTTTTTTGCTCGATGGTAGCGATATCACTTCGGCAGTGGCCATGCTGGGGCAAATCAGGCAGCACCCCGAAAAAAACATTTACCTGAAACCGGTCGTGCTCGAAAAAGAAGGCCCGTGTGCAGATGATAGCCTGTTCGCAGCATCTGTGGATGCCGTGTGTCAGCCGGCATCCGACGGCGCCATTATCAATGGCGATGTGGAAGTGTTGATCAATGGCATCAACTCGCGCCTGAGCGCTATGCAACAGAACCCGCTGATCCTTGGCGATCAGCAGACCGGTTTCCGCCTGTTGCGATTTATCGCTTCCCGCAATGCTGAGCAGATACCGCAGATGACGTCGAAACGAACCATGGGGTATAGCTACCCCTCGCTCGAACCGTTTTTTGCAGACAATGATGCCAGCCTGTGGAATCTGCTGGAACTGCTGGAGCAGCAACAGATGCTGACATCCCGCTTTGTCTCGCGTAGCTATCAATGCGTACATTGCCAGTCTTCTTTTCTGAACTTTGTGGAAACATGCCCGGATTGTAAGTCGCTCAATATTGAGAGCGATGATCTGATTCACCATTTTCGTTGCGGTTACACGGCTGCTGCAAAGGAGTTTAAAGACGGCGATCAAATGAATTGCCCGAAATGTATGCTGACGCTCAAACAGATTGGCGTGGATTATGATAAACCGTCGCTGATATTTCGCTGCAAAGAATGTCAGTATGTGTTTGAAGAGCCATTTGTTTCTACGATATGCTATCACTGTGAGCGTAGAACTGACCCGGATCACCAGAGCCAGCGCAGTGTTTATGCCTATGCCATCACGGCACTCGGAGAAAATTCCGCCCTGTTCGGGCCGGAACAGCTGTTTCATAATATTCTGGGCCATGAACTGAATGTGTTTGAATATGATGCATTTCAAAAATTTATCGATATTGAGACTGCGCGTATTGAACGTTACAAGGTATCGGTCAGCAGTATTCTTATTGTGGAAATACGCGGGTTTACCGAAGCGATGGCGGCGCTGGGGCAGCGCAGTACCGAGTTGTATAAGGAATTGGCGCATATCTTCTCGGCCGGTTTGCGCACCTCTGATGTGATCAGTACGCGCGGGCAGTCTGTTTTTATCATGCTGTTGGTGGAAACCGGTGTGGAGCCGTCCGCCATTGCCTTAAGGCGCGTAACCGAACCCATTGAACAGCTATTTCAGGACAGCGTTTCACTGTCTGCGGATATCGCCAGCCAGATTGTGCCGGTCAATAAGGCATTGAACCTGAATCAGGTCGTTGAGTCTTTTTTAGCCCGGAGTGATTAGATACCGTGCAGATTGAACCCCTGAACCATGCCTTCTTCGACATTGACTCCTTTGTCCATTTTATTACCTATATGGACTGGGAGCGTGCGCTGCATTACTTCTGGGCCTTCATTATTCTGGATTTTCCGCGCTATGTGATGCTGGATATGCTGATTATCTTCGTCTATTTACCGCGCAGAAAACGGCGCCAACAGGCATGGCGCGCTGCCCGCAAGGAATTGTTCAGAGAGCGACCACTGGTATCTGTGATTGCGCCGGGCAAAAATGAGGGTAAAAATATTCCGGCCCTGGCCGCATCGCTGCCCAATCAAACCTACAAGCACCTTGAACTGATTATTGTCGATGATGGTTCCGATGATGATACGCCGGTTATTTGCAGGCGTTTAAAAAAACAGGGTGTGATTGATACGTTTGTCCGCAATGAAATTCGCGGCGGAAAAGCATCGGCGGCCAATACGGCGCTGGCTTATGTGAATGGCAAGTATGTTATCCATATTGATGCGGATTCCACCATGGCAGACGATGCGATTGAACGCATACTGATTCCTTTTTACCTGGATGATGAAGTGGGTATCGTCGGTGGCGATGTGCGTGTGGTCGGCGGTGAAAAAAATATTGTCAAACGCCTGCAGTCGATTGAATATATGAAAAGTATCTCGGTCGGGCGCACGCTTGCTTCCATGCTGGGCATGCTACGCATTGTGGCCGGTGCATTTGGCGCATTCCGAACCGATGTGCTGCGTCAGTTGCATGGCTGGGATGTGGGGCCGGGGCTGGACGGTGATATTACGCTGAAATTTCGCAAGCTGGGCTGGAAAATTGTCCATGAGCCATCATCGGTCTGTTATACCAATGTGCCGGGCACGTTCACCCGACTGGCCAAACAGCGCTATCGCTGGGATCGCTCCATGGTGCGTTTTCGCATGCGCAAACATGCAGATATTCTGATGCCATCCGCCAATTTCAGATGGAAAGATTTTATTTCTGTGGTGGATAATCTGTTTACCACATTTGTGCTGAATATCATGTGGTGGGCGTATGTGATTTCTGTGATTTTCTTTAGCGCTGATTTTATGCTCAAGATATTTTTGATTAATTATATACTGTATTTTCTGGCCAATGTGATTGAATATGCTGTCGCCTTACTGGTGCATGGCGGCACCTTGCGCAAGGAAGATTATCGTTTGGCCATCTACCTGCCGCTGATGCCTTTGTATGTGGGTCTGTATATGCGTTTGATACGCACCTATGCCCAGATTATGGAACTGTTGCATAATGCATCCTATTTCGATGCGTGGAACCCGTGGAAGGTGTCCAAAATCGTGATGCGCGACAAACTGTAAGCCGGTTGCTACAGGCGGCGCGCCAGCATATTCCGGGCGATGCGTCTATGCCGGCTTGTGCGCCAGTACCACGATACTTCTACCCAGCAGCATGGCCGGGGTGTTGATTTGTGCGATGATGGGGGCGTTGTGCTTGTCCAGGGTGCGGTATGTGTTGCGTTCCTTGTGCCATGCCAGCGCTGCTGCCAGCCGGATCGGGAGGTAGAACAGGATAAACCAATACAGCGATGGGAACTGTATTTTGTCAGTGCTGACATGCGGCATATCAAAACCGGCCGCCATCAGCGCATGGGCCAGATAGGGGTAGGGAATCGGGGTGATATGACCACCGGCGCTTTCAATCGCCGTCTCGCCGACATGCAATGGGCCGAACATGCTCCAGAAACCGGTGGTCAGAAAGCGCATGCGGGATTTCATATTCAGTACATTCGGCGTGGTGATTACCACGACACCGCCGGGTTTTAGTATCCGGCATACTTCGCGCACGATGGCCCGGTAGTTTTCCAGATGTTCGGCCACCTCGGTGAATGTAACCAGATCGAAGCTGGCATCGGGGTAGGGGAGCTGGCCATGGTTGAGATCAACAACATCCACGTGAATGCCATCGAGTTCCATGAATTGATCGGTATAATCGCAGGCGGAACTGACAAGCTTGTACTCTTGCCGGATACGCCGGATCAGGTTGCCGGTACCGCTACCTATATCAAGATGTGCGCCGGATATATCGGGGTATTGCTGCCGCAGATGATGTATTGCGCCTTCCAGCGTGGCATCCAGACTGAGTTTGTTGTCGGTGGTTGAATTGGACATGTCGCTACGCTAGCGCGGCATGATCATGCGTCCAACGGTACAGGATAAAAGCGCATCGTTAATTCGTCCTCGCCAAAATCCTGATGGCAAACTAAATTGGCGTGATGAACAGGATCAAACGCAGGTCAATATGGTCATGGGCGATCTATGACTGGGCCAATTCGGCTTATGCCACCACGGTGATGGCGGGTTTCTTTCCGGTATTTTTCAAGCAGTACTGGGCGACTGATTTATCAGCCAGTGAATCGACATTCTGGCTGGGCCTGTCCAATGCCGGAGCAGGGCTGTTGATTGCCATGCTGGCGCCGGTGCTCGGTGCGATGGCGGATCAGGGCGGCGTAAAAAAACGCATGCTACTGAGCTTTACGATCCTGGGCGTGTTGATGACCGCATCCCTGTTTCTGGTTGGTGAAGGGCTATGGCTGTTGGCGATATTGATATATGCCTTTGGCGCGATTGGTTTTTCCGGCGCCAATGTGTTTTACGATGCCCTGATTGTCGATGTGGCGGAGCATAAAACGCTGGATCGGGTATCGGCTCTGGGTTATGCCGTCGGCTATATCGGCGGCGGCATCCTGTTTGCCGTGAATGTATTGATGACCCTGCACCCGGACTGGTTTCTGCTGGCCGACAAGGCTGCGGCAGTGCGCTGGTCGTTTATTACGGTAGCACTGTGGTGGGCGCTGTTTACCCTGCCGCTGGCGCGTTTCGTGCATGAACAGGGTGAAGTGGTATCGGTGCGCTGGTTGCAGGCCGCCAGGAACGGTTTTAGCCAGTTGGGCGATACCTTCCACCATTTGCGCAGTCTGAAGCAGGTCTGGCTGTTTCTGCTGGCTTATTTTCTCTATATCGACGGCGTGAATACGGTGGCACGCATGGCCGTGGACTACGGCCTGTCGCTGGGCTTTGAGTCCTCCGTGTTGATTACCGCGCTGCTGATGACTCAGTTCATCGCTTTTCCGGCCGCCCTGGCCATGGGCTGGCTGGGTGAACGCTGGAGCGCCAAGGGCGTGATTCTGCTTAGTCTGGCGGTGTATTCGGCGGTCTGTATCTGGAGTTCCACCATGCAGGAGGCATCCGATTTTTACTGGCTGGCAGCTGCGATTGGTTTGGTCATGGGGGGCGTGCAGGCATTATCGCGCTCGATGTATGCGCGCATGATCCCCAAACATCAGGCCGCTGAGTTTTTTGGGTTTTTCAATATGCTGGGCAAGTTTGCTGCGGTGATGGGGCCTGCCATGATGGGGGTGGCAAGTCTGGTATCCGGTAGCGCCAGATTCTCGATACTGGTGATTGTACTGCTCTTTATTGCCGGCGGCGCCATACTTTTCCATGTGGATACAAACAAACAGCATGAATAAGTATTATGAGTTCGGTGTGTTGTATTTATCCTTGTTTCTCTTGATCAATCAAGTCTTTCAGGTTTCTCGTGCTGGTGCTGACATGACGCGCCAGCATGGCTTGATTAATGTTGGTACGCGCCGCTTCGATATTGCGGCGTAAATAGTGCAGTGATGCCAGCATAAAGGCGGTATCGGCATCTCTGGTCGAATAAGCCAGCTTTTCCTCGTACTGGCGGATGATTTGTCCGAGCTTGGTGTTCAGACGCTGATTCAGTGTCACATAATGCAAGGCGTTCGGATCTATCCTCAGGGCGCGGCGCATGGCCCATACGCCTCTGTCGAGTCGGTCAAGCGCAGCCGAAGCCAGCGCAAACCCGACCTTGGGGCCGCCGCTGGCGGGGGATGCCTGAGCCTGTTTGCCAAAGTCGGTCAGGGCTGCGCCGGCCTGGTTGTTGGCGAGTAGCGACCAGCCATTGCCGATGCTCTCGCCACTGCGACCATCGTTTTGCTTGCTGTATATGCTGGATGAATAGTCATCCCTGGCGCTGTACGGACTAGAATAGCCATATTCATCATTGTGGTGACCATAATAGTGATGGTCATAACCGTAATAGCTATGCAGGCCGTAATACGGGTGGCTGTAGCCATAGGCATGTCCGTAAGCGTGGTGGTCATAGCCGTAACCATAATGCCCGTAGCCGAAGCGAATATAACCGCCAGCCTGAGCGGGGATTGCCGTGAAGAAAAAGGCAATGGCGATGCTGAAGCAGAGTCCGGGGGAAATAAGCCTGTGAATGTCCATCATACACCTCCATGGCGTATTCGCTTCGTCCTCCTCCCTGCATGGTTTATATAACGAGCCTGAATGTTGGTCGCTCCTTTGGGTCGGGCGTTACATGCAAAGAACAAAGGCAGACTCGTAAGAGCCTGCCTTTGTTCGAAGAAGAAGCGACTTAGCTGTAGTAGCTGATCATGGATTCCAGCGAGCGCACCTTGATCTTGGATGCGTTACCGGCAGAACCGAATGCTTCAAAACGTGCCAGGCAGATATCCTTCATGGCATCTTTGGCAGCCTTGTAGAATTTGCGCGGGTCGAAGTTGGACGGGTTCTCATGCAGGTGACGGCGAACCGCACCGGTAGAAGCCATGCGCAGGTCGGTGTCGATGTTCACTTTACGAACGCCGGACTGGATGCCCTTGACGATTTCTTCCACAGGCACGCCGTAAGTTTCGCCCATGTCGCCGCCATATTCATTGATGATGGCCAGCCATTCCTGTGGTACGGAAGAAGAACCATGCATGACCAGATGTGTGTTTGGCAGTGCGGCGTGAATTTCTTCAATGCGGTCAATGCGCAGCACTTCGCCTGTTGGCGGCTTGGTGAATTTGTAGGCGCCATGTGAGGTGCCGATGGCAATGGCCAGCGCATCCACATTGGTCTGCTCCACAAAATCAACCGCTTCATCCACGCCGGTCAGCAGCATGTCCAGATCCAGCTTGCCTTCTGCGCCGTGGCCGTCTTCCTCACCCATTTCGCCGGTCTCCAATGAACCCAGACAACCGAGTTCGCCTTCCACAGATACGCCGCCGGCATGCGCCATGTCGACCACAGTTTTGGTGACGTTGACGTTATATTCGAAAGAAGCCGGTGTTTTGCAATCAGCTTCGAGCGAACCGTCCATCATTACCGATGAGAAACCGGACTGGATGGAGCGCAGGCACACTGCCGGCTCGGAACCGTGATCCTGATGCATGACAACGGGGATATGCGGATACTGCTCAATGGCAGCAGCAATCATATGGCGCAGAAACGGCTCGCCTGCATAACCGCGTGCGCCGGCAGAACCCTGCATGATGACCGGTGAATCTACTTCGTTGGCAGCTTCCATGATGGCATGAACCTGCTCCATATTGTTGACATTGAATGCCGGCATGCCGTAGCTGTTTTCAGCTGCGTGATCCAGTAATTGACGTAATGAAATGAGTGCCATTTCTTCCTCCTTCGATATTAGCGGGCATAGTATGCCCAACAAGCCGGCTCCTATGAACCGTAAATATTTTGTTTATTTATTTCCTGTCCAGTTTTATCTGTCAAACACTTCGCCGACACGGACGATTTTCATCGCATTGGTGCCGCCGGCTTTACCCATCGGCGTACCCAGCGTCATAATGACCAGATCATTATCGCTGACCAGATTGTCATACAGCATCAGTGCAATACCGTCGCGTGTCGCCTGTGGCGCATCTTTCTCACCGTATTCTTCGCTGATCGGTTTCGGAATGACATTGCGGAACAGGGTAACGCGACCGGCGGTTTCAGCCGATGGCGTCA
This sequence comes from uncultured Zetaproteobacteria bacterium, assembly GCA_964638265.1. Classification (GTDB taxonomy): domain Bacteria; phylum Pseudomonadota; class Zetaproteobacteria; order Mariprofundales; family Mariprofundaceae; genus Mariprofundus. The sequence goes on along the minus strand of CAZXAI010000023.1, from coordinate 73 downwards.
GCGCATAAATCGGCGCGCGGGTCAGGTGGCGTGACATATACAGCACGGTATTGCCGCTGTGTGTAAACGCAGC
>CAZXAI010000022.1:0-14908 GCA_964638265.1 uncultured Zetaproteobacteria bacterium | reverse complement strand
GTGCCTGCAAGGGGTTGATCAGCACACAGGCGATATCGTTGCGCGTATTCAATACCGTCAGCGTCGCCTCGCTCATATCGCTGAGGGTGTACACATCGTTGGTTTTGCGCTGATTACCGATGCCCGGCTGCACGCCATCCCACCAGCCGTGATAAGCGCCGCAAAAGCGCACCAGATGGGTTTTTCCCGTATGGTAACGCGCCATGCGCACCGCCTGCATGACGGCTTCTGTGCCGGACATGTGGAACGATACCTCATCGAGGCCGGAAATCGATTTCAGCTGTTCCACATTCTCCCGAATCAGCGGGTGATACGGCCCCAGCACGGGCCCGAGCTCTTTGACCTTCTGCCAGGCCTGTTCCATGCAGTCCTTATAAAAATCGTAACCGAACAGATTGACGCCGTAAGAGCCGGTCAGATCATAACTCCAGTTACCATCCATATCCTTGATACGCACGCCATCGGTTTCTTCGGCCACCGAGCCCAGTTTCAAATGGCGCTGAAGATATGCCCGGTAGGGAAACGGCACCCGGTAGGCATTGGTGAAATGCACATCGGAAACCGAATCATCCAGCGACTCGGAAAACGCGATACTCCTGGGTGCAGTCTGTTGAAATGATCGTGCCAGTTGGTGGAAGGCCTGCTGGCGTTGCCGGCGGATATGTGCCGGCGCGCCATCGCTGCCAAAAAATGCAGCTTCATCATAATCAAATGAAGGAATCCAGCCGGCCATGCGGCGCGACCATTTGGAATGCCCGGCCATCGAGCGATGTTTGGCGCGCGATAAGCGCAGCCGAATCCACAGTTTATAGATTGCCAATACAGTCAGTGAAACGGTTATGCCTAAAACCAGAGGTTCCGTCATACAACACCATCATCTGTTTACAGGATTTTGGCATAGCATAGCAGGCAATTGTGACACGCATATTGCATCGGCTGGCGCTGCATTGGCTGGCGTAACGCAGCCGACAACAGCGCGCTACGCTTTCACATCATCAATCAGGCAGCGAATCTCTTCGATAGCGCTGGCATTCTCCGCTTCAATCAGGCCGATGATATAATTCTCCACACCGCGCGGCAGCCGGTCGGGCTCATCGAGCGCCCCGCGCGAATAGATAATCAGGCCATTCAAAAAACCCTCGAAATGTTCATCGGAGAGTGTTTCGTAGTTTTTATTTTTTGGCCCGGCCATAAATGCCTTGATGCGGCTGCTGCTGAACTCAAAGCCGCCCAACTCGAATATCTCTTTCATTTCAAAATGTTTGAGGTTGTTGGCAATAGCGATTTTTTTAAGAATATTGTTATTGGTCATGCGGCAAGCCTAGCCGCTTTAGCGATGGCTGTAGAGCGATGAAATGACAAGGGCTGCCAACCGGCAGCCCTTCGATAATACTCAAAAACGGATAAGCGATCAGATCAGCTTGCCCATCTGCGGCAGATCACCGACCAGCGGGGTCACATAATCCAGCCAGGCCTGTGTCACATCGTTACCGGCCTCGTTGATATATTCATCCTTCAATGCGGTTGCTTCCCGCGCCACAGTCGATAGCGGCGTGATAAAACATTCGCTGGCGTACGGAGCACTGGACAGGCGACGAATCGCTACCGAACCCGGCACGCCATTATGTACGGCGTGATCGACGCCAAAGCCGCCCACCATGCGCGCTTCCTGCGCATCAACCGGGGAAATAATGGTCGGGAAACTACGCTGCAAATAACCGAATGTATCGGCTCGCACGCGTACGCTCTCGCCCGCATAAGCCTCTTTCACCTTGCCGGACAGGAAATCGCCCAAAGCGCCGGAGCCGGAGAGCTGCAAATTGCCGTGCGAATCGCGCTCGCCGGTCGTCATCACCGGTTCGCCATCGGCATTGGTGATGCCTTCGGATACCGCTACCAGGCAACGACCGTATTTGGCCACCACCGCTTTCACATCGGCCTGAAACTGTGCCACATCAAAAGTGCGTTCCGGCACATAGATCAAATGCGGGCCATCGCCTTCATCCTGCCTAGCCAATGCCGCCGCTGCTGTCAGGAAGCCGGCATCGCGACCCATGACGATATTGATTTTAACACCGGCCAGGGCTGCGTTATCGCGGTCATCGCCCATAAATGCCAGTGCCACAAAACGCGCCGCCGAGGCATAACCGGGGCAGTGATCGGTGACTTTCAGATCGTTATCAATGGTCTTGGGAATATGGATGGTACAGAAATCGTAATCCGCATCCTTGGCCATCTCGGCGATAATATGAGCCGTCTCGGCTGAATCGTTGCCGCCGATATAAAAGAAATAACGCACATCGTTCTTTTTGAATACCTCAAATACGCGTTCGCACTCGGCTTTGCCCGGCTTCAAACGCACCGAGCCCAGGCCGGCGGCCGGCGTTGTCGCCAGCACTTCCAGTGCCTCTGCGCTCTGCGTGGTCAGATCAATGAAATCCTCATTCATAATACCCGCGATGCCGTGTTTCGCACCCAGGATGCCGGTAATATCCGCATGTTTGCGCGCCGCCAGTACGGCGCCTACCAGCGACTGGTTAATCACTGCCGTCGGCCCGCCCGACTGACCAATCACCATTTTGCCCTGTAATGCCATATTAAAACCTCCAGAAAAAGTTGCCGCATGATACCGACAAACAGCCTGCATGACAGCATCGACATATTCACAAACCGCACCACCGAACCGCCACCGCCTGTATTGGCATACAAGCTGATATATCGCAAAAACCGGATGCGCCCAAATGCGTTATTTCAGCGCATCCAGATGATCGAACCGGGTCAGGTAGTCCGGTGTTACAGCATCGACCCCTTTCGCCTGGATGAACAGTTTGAATACTTCGCCCATACCGAATGGCATCAGCATGCGTTTCAAATGCGCCATCAAATGCATACTGACCTTGTCATTCTGCGCAGCCAGCGACTGAATCAACGACTGCACCGATGGCGATTGCGCCAGCCAGCCCCCCTGGGACATCCATAACAGCGGCTCTAATCCGGCCTTGCGGCCAGCACCAAGCAGCGCCGTGAAATCAATATGGGCAGTAATATCCCGGCTACCCGGTGCGGACAACACATCCTCGCTGGCGGTTTGTCCGACATGGGCCAGCAAGGAACCCTCGACACGCGCCTGTCGATAATACTCCTGCTGTGAATAGCCATAATCGACAGTGAATACAAAGCCGCTGGTGATGATGCGAGCCAGCTGCTGCTGCCAGCCGGACAGGGCCGGGTTCCATTCGGATATGTAATCATCCGGCCATGCGGCAATCAGTTCAGAGCCGATATCGGGAGGCTGCTGCATCGGTTCAGACGCATCAAGCCAGCAAAAGCCATCGCCCTTCAGGCCAACACCCCGTTCAAAAAATACGCCGTTATGATAATGAAAGCAGCTGACCGGAAAGGCATCGGGCAATTCATTACTGTAGTAGATTACATGCTCCGTGGCAGCCACATCGTCCAGCCCTGCCACAATCTGAACGGATAATTGACGCTCGCTGAACAACAGCTGTTGCCGCGCCCTGAGCTGCGCACAATGCTCGACCGATATCACCGTCTCCGGCGGCTGCATAGAAAACTGGCAGAGCATATCCAGCAATGCCGCCAGTTGCCGACCGGAGCCGGAGCCCTGCTCAATCAGCGTCCAGGTGACCGGTTCGCCCATTTGCCGCCAGGCGTCAAATACCAGATCGGCCATGGCCAGCGCGGACCACGGCCCCAGTTCAGATGCAGTGACAAAATCGCCGGCCTCGCCAAATACGGTTTTCGTTTCATAATAACCCAGCCCCGGTTCATATAAGGCGGCCTGCATAAATTGATCAAACGCGATAAAACCACCGGCGTGATTGATCCGTTCACGGATGATCCTGTGTAAAGACAATTGCTTTGACATGGTTGACGCTGTTACCCCCCCGGACTACGTTTCGTTTATTCCACTCATACACGAGGAAACGATATGTCTTCAGATTTAATTATTCACGTTAGCGACGAAAGCTTTGATGCCGATGTCCTGAAAGCGTCCGGCCCCGTCGTTGTCGATTTCTGGGCCCCATGGTGCGGCCCGTGCAAACAAATCGCACCGATTCTGGACGAAGTGGCAGGCGAGAAGCAAGGGCAGGTCACCATTGCCAAAATCAATATCGACGATAACCCAAACACACCGGGCAAATACGGCGTGCGCGGTATCCCGACGCTGATGCTGTTTAATAACGGCAATGTACAGGGCACCAAGGTTGGCGCTGTCAATAAAGCCAAACTGACCGAATTTATCGACGAACACCTGGACTGAGTGTTCGGTGATCGACTTCAAAAGGCAGGGCTATCCCCTGCCTTTTTTTGTTCACCCTGACCCATGACCTCAGCACTACATATTGTACTTGTCGAACCGGAGATACCGCCCAACACGGGTAATATCGCCCGGCTGTGCGCCTGCACGGGCTGCAAACTGCATCTGGTGCATCCGCTCGGATTTGAGATCAGCGATAAACAACTCAAACGCGCCGGCCTGGATTACTGGCAATATCTGGATGTGCAGCAGCATGATCACTGGCAGGCGGCACGCCACGCCATTGGTGAGCACAGAAACTGGTTCGGCCTGAGTTCCAAAGCCAAGACCAGCTATTGGGATGTTCAATTTTCCCATGGCGACGTACTCGTGTTCGGGCCGGAAACACGTGGCTTGAGTGGAACGATTCTGGCTGACCTGCAAGCGTTGACGATTCCCATGCGGGTCGATGCGCCGGTGCGTTCTCTGAACCTGTCCTCGGCATGCGCCATCGTCAGTTTTGAAGCGCTCAGGCAGTTAAACACATTGTAATCACTACATTTATCCACCGCTGATATATGTGGATTAAGGCTTTTTAAGACTTACGCCATTTAACTCCAATTAACCTCCCCCTATTCCTGCAACTTGCTATTATATATACACTTTAATGAAAGCCTAAAGTTTAGGCATAGCACACGTCCTGTTTTTTCTCACATAAAACACAAGAGAATATAGAATGTTATCCACTATGTTATCCACAGCTTCTGTGGATAGGATTCGCAAGGCCTTTATTTGCAAGGGTTTAGATAAGGTCAAGCACTGATCAGGACGGCGGGCTGCATGAGATCCAGGAAATATTCAGCCCTGTAGTCTTCGATGCAGCAATGCGGGCAGTGCATTGCGCACGACTGTTATGCGCTCTTTCGATAACGCAGCCAGCACCACGCCCTCTCCTTCGGGCAGCTCGGCCAGCACCTCGCCCCACGGGTCAATAATCATGCTATGCCCCCATGTTTGCCGCCCGTCCGGATGTGTTCCACATTGCGCGGCGGCCAGCATATAAGCCTGATTTTCAATCGCCCTGGCCTGGAGCAAGATCTGCCAGTGGATCCGACCGGTCGTGGCTGTAAACGCAGCCACATTGCATAACACGTCACAAGCGTCATCTGCGTAAGCGCGATACAGCTCGGGAAAACGCAGATCGTAGCAGATGCTCAACCCGAGCCTGAATTCACCCAGCGGTAGCGCTGACGGGTGATCGCCTGCTTCCATAAGGGATGACTCGCAATACGATTCCCCCTGATAATCCATATCGAACAGGTGGATTTTGTCGTACGCAGCGAGCTGGCGACCGGCGGCGTCAAAAGCATGGCAGACATTGCGCAAGCGCCCGTTTCGCCCGTGCAACAGCAGCGAACCGCCGATGATGGATATCCGGAGGGTGGCTGCCTGTCCGGATAAAAAGCGGAGTATGACAGAGTCGGACGGTTCTTCGGCCTGCTGTTTTTTCTCCGCCTCGCTGCCGCCCATAAAACTGAAATTCTCCGGCAGCAGCGCCAGTTCAGCGCCCTGTTCCGATGCTTGCCTCAGCAGCGTTGCAGCCGTGGCCAGATTGGCATCCCGATCTGTACCCGAACACATCTGGATGCATGCTACGCGCATGATGCGCGAGACCTCAGGCAAAGCGACCGATGTGCCTGATGACCCCGAGATTGGCATCGGCGCTGATGACCGGCACCAGCTTTTCATCGCAGGCGCTCATCAGCGTCATCATACCCGGCCCGTGTCCGGCCAGCGGCGAATCGGAATGAATCACCACCCCGATGGTAACAGCACCCTTGCGATAGGTGCGCCCGTAACGGTTATCGTGATCGAGCACGGCCACAAAATCGCCAAAGCGCAAACGCTGCATATCATACTCCGCCACCACGCCCGGATCATGGCAGAGGATATCGTAATCGCCGGTAGTGACCGACAGCGAGCCGATGCCCGAACCCATGGCATGGCCCGGCACAATCACACTTACCGGCACCTCTATTTTACCATCGTCGCGCTCTGTTAAGCCCCATGCCTGTAGTACATCGGGATCGAGGTTATAGATATACACATCCGGATGATCGATCAGTTTCAGGCCCTGACCAAAACCGCGAATCAGGAACTTGTCGTCGCAGGTCAGCTGATCGAGAATGGCATCGGGAAAATCCAGCATCAGGTGATCGACGCCGCCGTGATGACCCAGCACGGTTCCTTTCTCGCCCTTGGCCGTACCGGAAATCACCACCGCCTCATTGCCGCAACAGGCCAGAAACTGATAACCGGCTTCAGCCTTGCGATTTTTATGGGTCATGGTGGACGATACGCCCGGCTCGATATGTTCCCCGGCCCAGCCGAACACCGAATCGCCGATTTTAACGTTGTAGGTAATACCGCCGGTCGAGGGCCAGGCAAAAATTTCGCCCGCCGCACCCACCTCGAACGGCGCCCATTGATTGGCCGGCGACACAGAGCCCTGCACGGCGGTTTTGACCAGTTGATTACGATTGATTTTCAAACTCATCAGCAACATCCCTTTGTACGCATTTCATCGCAGATGATGCAAATGAACGGGCTGTTTCGCAATCAGTATCTGATCCGAAGGCGGTAGGCCGGAATTATTCGAGCAGCGACTTCAGCCGTTGTTTGTCATTGCTGGACGGGTGATGCGCGATGCCCAGCAGAATCGCGGCAATCTCTTTTTCCTGCTTGCTGGCATGGGTGTCCGATTGCAGGCGGCGCAACTTGTCCGCATCGGAGGCGGATACCTTGTGCTGCATGTGTTTCAGCGCCCCGGCCAGCAGCTGTTCGCCAGCGCTGGCCTGCCCGTCCGCTTCAATCGCAGCCAGTTGTTTCTGCTCGTCGCTATTCGGATAATGATTCAAATGCATGATGATGCCGATGATGGTGGTGATTTCGGCATCCGCCGCATCGGCTGAAGGCACCGACAGCAACAACAGCGCCGGAACCAGTAATGTATATTGTAACACCTTGTTCATTGTACACCCCCTGTGGTGACCATTTGCGTATCAGCAGTCGCTCAGGATATCATAACATTACGCAACACGCATTATCGCGCTTGCAGGCGCTGTAAAAAAGATGAACGCGTGATTGGGCGCGCCCCCAGGCTGTATAAATGCGCCGTATGAAACTGGCAGTCGATCAGTTTCCACCCCTCCCGCAAGGCCCGTTCGCACAATGCCGCCAGCGCTATTTTCGATGCATCGGTTTTGCGACTGAACATGGATTCGGCAAAAAACACACCATGTAATAACACGCCGTATAAACCGCCAACCAGTTCATCTCGCCCCTGATGATTGCCCCACACCTCGACCGAATGAGCATGGCCCAGCTGATGCAGGCGACAATACGCGTCTATCATCTCGGGCAGAATCCAGCTGCCGTTTTCCCCATGGCGCGGAATCGCGGCACAGGTGTGAATCACCGCGTCAAACGCCTGATCGTATGACAGCGTATATATATTCTGCCGCATGCGCCGGGCCAGCCGCCGGGAGCAATGGAACTCGGCAGGAAACAGCACCATGCGCGGATCCGGCGACCACCACAGTACGGGTTGATCTGCAGCATACCACGGGAATATCCCCCGCCCATAGGCCGCCAATAATGTATCCGGTTCCAGATCACCACCTGCCGCCAGCAGCCCCTCCGCATTGGCCAGCGACGGATCGGGGAATTCCACCGTCACCGACTCATCCGCGACTCAAGCCGAGCCGGCCTGCACAAAGGCTTCAATGCGGTCACGAATCTGATCCCGCACACGGGCAAACTCGGCCATGATTTCTGCTTCGCTACCGCTTGCCCCGGCCGGATCATCAAAGGGCCAGTGCTGTTTCTCACACGCCACCGGAACCACCGGGCAATTCGCATCCGCATTGCTACACACGGTCACCAGCAGATCCACCTTGTCGAGCATGGCCGGATCCAGCTGTTCGGATTGCTGGCCGCTGATATCCACGCCGGCCTGCTGCATAATGGTAATCGCGCGCGGATTCTTGCCATGCGCAACAATACCGGCGGAATAGACCTCAAAACGATCACCGCCCAGGTGCTTTAACCAGCCCTCGGCCATCTGTGAACGGCAGGCATTGCCGGTGCAGAGAAATAATACTGTTTGTCTCATACCATCTCGTCTCATGCCATCTCCTGTTGGCCGGATTCATACCATGGCTTACTGCGGTTCACGATAGCCACGACCGTTAACATTACCGGCACTTCAACCAGCACGCCGACGACTGTAGCCAGTGCGGCGCCGGATTCAAAGCCGAATAAGGCAATCGCCGCTGCCACCGCCAGTTCAAAGAAATTGGACGCCCCAATCAGGGCGGACGGCCCGGCAATACAATGCGCCACGCCCAGCTTCTTATTCAGCCAGTAGGCCAGCATGGCGTTGAAATATACCTGAATTGTAATCGGTATGGATAACAGCACAATCACAACAGGCTGATTCACAATCTGCTCGCCCTGAAAGCCGAATAATAACATCACCGTCAACAACAGCGCCGCCATGGACGCCGGCTCCATCACATGCAGCACATCATCCAGCCGGCCTTGCGCCAGCAGCAGCTTGCGAGCCGCATAAGCCAGCAAGACCGGCATCACGATATACAGCATCACGGACAGAAACAGGGTGTCCCACGGAACCGTAATCGCAGCCACCCCCAGTAATAGCCCTACAATCGGAGCGAAGGCAAACACCATAATCACGTCATTGAGCGCCACCTGACTCAGGGTGAATTGGGGGTGCCCGCCCGTCAGCCTCGACCAGACAAAGACCATGGCAGTACATGGCGCAGCAGCCAGTAAAATCAGCCCGGCGATATAGGAATCGATCTGCCCGGCATCCAGCCAGTCGGCAAACAGCACACGCAGAAAGATATAAGCGAGCGCAGCCATGGAGAACGGCTTGACCAGCCAGTTGATCGCCAGCGTCACCCCCACGCCGCGCCGGTGATCCCATACTTCGTGCAGCGCCGAATAATCAATCTTCAGCAACATGGGCAGAATCATGGCCCAGATCAGCAGCGCGACCGGCATATTGATATGGGCGATTTCCATGCCGCCCAGGCTGTGAAACAGGCCGGGCGTCAGATTTCCCAGGCCAATGCCGGCAATAATGCTTAAGAACACCCACAGTGTAAGAAAACGGGCAAACAGCCCCATTTGGTTTGATTGTATTGAATCGGACATTGATATCCTCCTGTGGAGGAGGATGCTAATCCGGATATGCGGATATGTAAATTACCAAATTATCAAACCCGGACGCTCATTGCAACGCGACCGGTGGATGAGCTGCTATGGCTTCTGAGCGGCCATCAGTTTGAGCAGGTGGACTGCTTCAGTCTGGCAAGATCGCTTTGCAGTCCTTCATCCGCCACGGCGCTGCGTTTTATCAGTTGTGAAATCGCATCAATATGCGCGCTGGCATCCTGCATGCGGTAATAGACCCACTGTCCCCTGCGTTCCGACGCCACCAGACCGGCATGTTTCAGCGTATTCAGGTGTCTGGAAATCGTACTCTGAGGCAGGGAAAGCGCATCGGTCAGATGACACACGCACAACTCCCCCTGTTGAACCAGCAGGTGAACGATTCTCAGCCGCACCGGATCCGCCAGGCCTTTAAACAAATGAAGTAAATGCATGCTCGCATCTTATGCGCCCGGTGGCGCATGTCCAACCTCGCGCCGGATAAAGAATCCGGCTGAACGCACATGGATCTGCTCCCCCCGTGCCATGCAGACTCTGTTTCAGATCCTAATGGCCTATGTCGCGCCAGCTACCGGACAAGCGCCACTGCTCCCTGCGACTTCCGGCTGCAGGGTGGCGTGCTCAATGCGCTGATGATTCAGTGTGGCAATCAGCACAGGCAGCAAGGTAGTCCAGCGTTCCATATTATCAATTTGAATATGGGCGGACATCGCCATCTGCCCCGTCGGCAAGCGCCACAGATGAACATGATGCATGCCGCTCACGCCATCAACATTTTGCATGATTTGAGCAATCACATCGAGTTCCAGCTCATGCGGCACGGCTTCCATCAGCTCCATCGTTGTTTCACGCACCAGCCGCCAGCCGCCCCAGGCCAGGATGCCGGCCACAACAAAAGACAGGACAGGGTCAATCGGCATCCAGCCGGTGAGCAGAATCACGCCGCCGGCAATAATGGCAGCGACAGACCCCAGCGCATCACCCAGCACATGCCAGTAGGCAGCACGGGTATTGATATCATGACTGCCGTGCAGCCAGCGCATAATCACCAGATTGATGATCAGGCCAATGACAGCGATCCACAATACCATGCCGCCCTGAACGGACGGCGGACTGGCCAAGCGACCTGCCGCTTCCCAGACTATCCAGCCACTGAGAAACCACAGCATCAAACCGTTCACCTGAGCCGCCAGCACTTTGGCGCGGCCATAACCATAGGTCATTTGCGCGTGCGCTGGACGCTCGGCAATACGCCGGGCGAACATGGCCAGTCCGAGCGCGGCGACATCCGAAATCATGTGCCCGGCATCGGCCAGCAAGGCCAGCGAATTGGCCATAAAGCCTCCGACCAGTTCCACCACCGCGAACGCAGCCGTCAACCAGAAGGCGGCGTTTAATGCGTGATGATGATGGTGCCCAGTATGACTCATGATTCGCCAATATATCCTGCACCGTTTTGGCGCACAAGCGGCGCATATCATGAGGCGTAGCGCAGCCATGCTTCGTCAATCGCGATCAACAATGCACGCCTGACGGCGATCTATTGATGTGTGGATTTCAGCATGGATTCGATATGCTGCGAGAGTTCGGCTACCTGTACGGGTTTGGACAGGGTACAGCTGTATTGCCGCTCTTCATCGGACAGTTGCACCTTGTTCTGATCGTAGCCCGTGATAAAAATGACCGGCATGTCGGTGCGGGCGGCTCTGATGTGACGGCACATCTCCACGCCGCTCATTTCCGGCATAATCACATCGCTGATCACCATATCGATACGATCCTGATAGTTGCGAAAGCGTTTCAGCCCCTGCGCGCCATCACCGGCCTTGATAACCTCGTAGCCCAGTTCTTCAAGCACTTCGGCAGTAGCATGCAGCAAGAAGGGTTCATCATCTACCAGCAGCAGTGTTTCATGCCTGCGGCTGCGCAGCGTTTCCTGATGTTCACGGCTGGTGCAGGGGGCTTCTGCCGCAATCAGGGGCAGGAAGATGCGAAAGGTAGTGCCTTGACCGATAGCGCTGTCCACCTCAATAACGCCGCGATGCGACGTGATGGTTCCAAATGCGGTGGACAGGCCGAGCCCGGTGCCCTTGCCGACTGCCTTGGTGGTGTAGAATGGATCAAAAATTTTATCCGCCGTTTCAGCATCCATACCGCAACCGGTATCGCTGATACTCAGGCAGGCATAGCGCCCGACGGCCAGTGATGCGTGGCGTTGAAAAAAATCATCCGCCGGCGTGCAGGCCTCTAGCCGGACGCTGATCTGTTTGGCGGCGCTGTCCTCCAGTGCATCACGGGCATTATTCATCATGTTCATCAACACCTGTTGCACCTGGCTGGCATCGCAATGCACCACCAGGTTCGTGTCCACGACATCCAGTTCCAGCTTGATATCCTCGGAAATACCCAGTCTGGCTGTCTTGAAAGATTCTTTAATCAGGATATCCAGCGTTATATCCTGTTGATCCCGGAAAAAATCTTTATGCGCAAAGGTCAGTAGTTGCTTGATCATCTCGGCAGCCTGGTCGGAAATAGTTTCAATCGATTCGAGATAGGCGAGCACTTCCGGGTTGTTCTGTATTTTTCTTTTGGCTATATACGCCTTGCCGATAATACCGGCCAGCAGGTTGTTGAAGTTATGTGCGACGCCGCCGACCAGAGCGCCGACAGCTTCCATTTTCTGGGCATGGCGCAGCTGATTTTCGAGTGAATGGCGCTGACTGACATCACGGATCATACCGACAAACATCTGTTGATTATCCAGCTGCACCGCACTGATCGAGAGTTCCATCGGGAATTTCGTCGCATCTTTTTTCAACCCGATAGCAACAACCGGTTTGCGACTGTCGATGATGTCACTGCTGCCGTTCTGTACGAAATGTTTCAGGCCGGCCTGATGGCGGTGGCGAAATGTATCTGGCATCAGCCGAATAACATTGGCCCCGACGATTTCCCCGGCCTGATAGCCGAACATGTGTTCCGCCGCCGGGTTGAAGGTCTGAATAATACCATCAGGATCAATGGTGATAATCCCCTCGGCGGCATAATCCACCACGGCGCTCATATGGGCGCTGGTCTGCATCAGCTGGCTGGCAATGGCATTGAATGACGTAACGATATTACCCATCTCATCACTGGCCGGAATCAGCTCCAGTTGCTCATTCTCACCCCGCAGCATCCTGTCCGATACCCGATCCAGCGCTGTAATAGTATTCATCACCGAGCGGTAGAAGGCAGCGAACAGGAACAGCAGCAGCAAGGCGGCGATCATGGCCAGCAGTTTGATATTGTATTGCGCCGTAATGCTGGCATTGATGCGTTGCTCCAGCAGATATTCGATATGCGCCATATTGGCCTGACTTAACGCCAGCCCCTCTGCAATGGTGCGCGTAGCCAGTGTAAAATAATCCTCTGCGGAGATCGATAGTCGCCTGTTGCGAATCAGTTGCCGCTGTGTTGTATCGATGAAGGCGGTGCAGGATTTTGCAAAGGTGGAGAATGCGCGTTGAATTTGCTCCGACGGATGCATGCTTTTATCCTGATGCAGTAACTGCGTTGCTTCGGACAGCAGCAGCGAGAGGTTGCTGGCGATGTTGGTCAGGCTGATCTGACCCTGTTCATTGATGGATTTTCTGGCCAGGAAGGCAACGCCCTGCCCGCGCAGCTGACCGATTTTCTCCAGCAAGTCCGGCATGATTTCCAGTTGCAGGGAAAGCTGATTGTGAATGCCGGGGTTGGCATCATAGGACAACCTTGTTTGTCGGCCTACATCGCGCAGATGCTTGTTCAGCAGGGTGATGATTTCGGTATGCAAACGCCATGATAACAGCGCATCATCCGGGTTGCGTTTGATGTGTTGCCAGCGTTCTTCAATACCCGGCCATTCATCCGGTATTTCGATATAGGTGGCATCCAGTCGATCCATGCCGTCATTTTCGGCAAACAGACGATCAATCTCTGCGGCCTTGGCATGCAGCGCTGTCGCAAACAGATGGGAGTCGCTCAGGTAGGCATTGTTCATGCCGCGATGTTCAGGAATGGCCTTGGCCAGTTTTTCAGTTTCCTTGATATGCTCAATGCCGATAATTTTCAATTTGGCATCGGCAATGCGCTGATCGTGCATGCGCAGCTCATCCCGCATCAGTATGGCCAGGGGAATGATAAAGATGATACTGATCAGGGCGAACTTTTGCGGGTATTTCAGCCGGTACATGATTCGGATGCCCGAATGCAGCAGCAAATCCGAATTGATATTGCAACGCGATTCAAACATACGCAACAGCGCTGTGGCCAACAGCAGAAAAGACACGGCGGTCAGCGCTGAGATGGAAGCCAGGTGCGAATAGGAGCCGGGCACGTCATGCATAAAGATATTCATGCCGATACCGACCATGCCCAGCATGCCCAGCAGGGTAATCAGGATATGAGTCAGGTTCAGCCAACGCTGTTTTAATATGATGAGAATTGCGCTGCATAGCAGAAAACCGATGGCGGTAACCGGAGACATGCGACCGGGATAGGGGCTGCTCAAACCAAACCCGTGCGAATCGAACAGCAGGTTATCAATACCGATATTCAGCCCGAAGATATCCTGTGAGAGCGACAAGATGGCAAATGCGCCCACTGCAATACCAGCGCCGACCCGGATGCTATCCTGTGACAGCGGGCCGATGTCGTTCACACAGCAGGCCAGCGCCATCAGCAGAAAACAAAGGGCGGTGTTGAACGTCATATTGGCAATGGCCGGCAGCCAGGCGGCCAGGGCCGGGTGATTGAAATACCATCCCAACAGGGCGGATATACTAATCAGCGCAACAGTTACAGCACTGATATGCTTGATATTGAATGGCACGGATATCCTTTTGAGTCGAATAAATAGGACAAGCAGCAAATAGACCGCATATTATAAATGGTTAATGCGTCCACATCAAGCCTGCCTGAATCCGACATTGATTGCGGCATCCACATTGGCCGGCTCTTCCTTTGCTGCCCAGGATATCTTGATGGATGGCAGGAATCGCCCATGGGGAAACCTCAATGTCGCAGGCTGGCCACACCCCAAAAGCAGCAGATAGAGCCTTTGTTTTTCTTATACCGCCAGAAATACTGTCATGTGTTCTGGGTTCTGGTAAACGGCATGGACTGTATCGGACAAGAGATAAACAAAAAAGCCGATAACCGCAACGGTTACTGGCTTTTATCGTTCAATACAGGATAGGCAACTGGCGGAGAGAGAGGGATTCGAACCCTCGATAGGTTTTAGCCTATACACCCTTAGCAGGGGCGCGCTTTCAGCCGCTCAGCCATCTCTCCGTTTCGTATCTAGTTGTCAAATTTAACTGGCGGAAGGGGTGGGATTTGAACCCACGGAAGTGTTACCTTCGCCGG
>CAZXAI010000021.1:0-14930 GCA_964638265.1 uncultured Zetaproteobacteria bacterium | reverse complement strand
TGCCGAACCGGTTCAGGATGTGGTTTCATCACCTGTGGATTCTGTTGACATCTCCACTGCGGCTATGGTTGCAGAAAGCCGATGCGTACCATGTGTTGGATGGCAGCCATGCTTATATAGCTCACTTTCTGCCGGCTGCATCCACTGTAGTGACTGCCCATGATATTATTCCCCTGCTACAGCTTCGGGGCGTGATGGAGGGTCAGCCTCCGGGCCGTGGCGGGCGAGTGATTGTTCAGCAAAGTATTCGTGGTCTGCAAAGAGCCGCGCATATTGTGTGTGACAGCATGAGTACGATTGAAGATATTTGCGCATATACAGCCATTCCCCGGCAGCGCCTGAGCATGATATATCCGGCCTTGAGCGTAGCGCAGAAGGGGGCAAGCCCGTGTTGGTCAACACGCCGTGCTGCACAGAAAGCATATATATTTCATATCGGGCATAATGGCTATTATAAAAACCGTTCTGGCGTATTACGCATCTTTGCCGCTATATTAAAGGCGGTGCCGGAGATGTGGTTGAAGATGGCTGGCCCTGCGCCTTCAGCGGATTTGCTGCAACAGTGTGAGACGCTGGGTATATCCGGTCGGGTAGAATTTATTGACTATCCGGATGATGCTCAGGTGACAGCACTATACCTGCATGCCTGCCTGTTCCTGTTTCCCAGTCGCTATGAGGGGTTTGGCTGGCCGCCGCTGGAAGCGATGGCGGCGGGTTGCCCGGTAATCTGTTCATCTGCCGGTTCGCTGGCTGAGGTGGCGGGTGATGCTGCGATCGTTGAGGATGTGGATGATGAGGATGCGATGGTTGCTCATGCCGTTCATCTGTTAAATCAGCAGGCGGTGGCGGAGAACATGGTTCAACGTGGTTATGAAAGAGTGAAGCATTTTAAACCGGCAGTGATGGCTGATGCATTAATACAGGTTTACAGGCAAGTGAGCGGCTGATGCGCGTATTGGTGAATCTGTTATCCACAACCAATTATAGCGGTCGCCATGTCATGTTCGGCCATTTGCGCAATCTTGCCCCCTGGACGGTTGGCGAGCATGAATATGTCATCCTGTTTCATCAGGGAAACCGTCACATTCATTGTGAACTCGGGCAGAATGTCACCTGGGTGCAGTGCCCGGATCAGACCATGAACTGGTTTGGTCGTAGCTTGTGGGAGCGATTCAGCCTGCCAAAATTATTATTGGAGCAGCGTATTGATTTTATCTGGACGCCATCGGGAACCGTATCTGCCGCACTGTCACTGCCGCAGATTTCTTATGCCATGAACCCGTGGGCGCTCGTACCTGCAGTGAAATACAAGGGCGTGGAGCATATCAAAGCCGCCATGCAGCGATCCGGTTACAGCACCGCTGTGAAGGATGCCGCCATGATGTTGTTTCTGTCCGACTATATGCGACAGGCTTATCGTCAGAACAGCGGTTTGATCGAGAAATCTTCTGAAGTGGTATATTGCGGTCTGGATGACGGGCTGTTTACGCATGCGGAACAGATGCGAGATGTACCCAGAGTGGCATGGCAGATTTTATCTGTTTCTGTTATGGCACCGCACAAGGGCGTTGCAACACTGCTAACAGCGGTTGAGCAGTTAATCAACGTGTATAAACTGCCAGCCCAATTAAAGCTGGTCGGAGCCTGGCCGGATGCCTCGTATGAACAGGCAATGAAAGATTTGACGCAATCCCTGGGCATTGCCGATGCGGTGACCTTTATCGGTCATGTATCTGTTGAGGATTTGTACCGGTGTTATGCCGAGGCCACAGTGTTCAGCTTGATGAGCTGGTGCGAATCCTTCGGTATTCCGGCCGCCGAGGCGCAGGCGTTCGGTACGCCTGTGGTCAGTTCCAACTGTTGTGCTATTCCCGAAGTGTGTGGTGACGGCGGTATATACCCGGAACCGGGGCATGTAGAGGCCACAGCACAGGCGCTGGCGCAATTGTTGACCGATAAGGATGAATGGCAGCGCCGATCTGATGCTGCGTGTGAGAATAGCCAGCGGTATCGCTGGGAAACCTGCTCCAGACCCTTGTTGAAGATGTTTGATGTCATCTGAACTGGATATTTCACGTAACCGCCACTCGGTCAAGTACAGTCGGTCTGTCATGCTTCGCCGTGTATTGTGGGGTCTGTGTCAGCCACTGTTTCGTTATAGCCTGCGTTCGATGTTTGGCTGGCGTAGTTGGCTGTTACGCTTATTCGGAGCGAAAATAGGGAAAGCTGTCCATATTTATGGTTCTGCTACGATCTATATGCCCTGGAATCTGGAAGTAGGCGACTGGTCTTCAATCGGCGAACATGCTTACATCTATAACCTGGGGCAGGTGATAATCGGGCAACAGGTGACGATTTCCCAGCGCGCCCATCTCTGTGCCGGCACGCATGATTATTGCAAACCCGATATGCCGCTGCTTAAACCTTCGATTGATATTGGCGATCAGGTATGGGTGTGTGCGGATGCCTTTATCGGCCCCGGCGTGAGCATTGGAGAGGGGGCCGTGATCGGGGCCAGAGCTGTGGCCGTGAAACATGTAACAGCATGGCGTGTTGTGGCCGGTAACCCGGCGAGAGAAATTTCAATAAGGAGCCTGGATTCACAATGACTGCACCGCTATCCATATTACTGCTGACGCTGAATGAAGAAGACAATATGCCGGCCTGCCTGGAGGCAATCTCCTGGTGTGACGATATCGTGGTCATGGACTCCTTCAGTACGGACAGAACCGTGGAACTGGCGGAGCAGGCCGGCGCGCGAGTGCGGCAGCGGAAATTCGATAACTTTGCCGGTCAGCGCAATTACGCGCTTGAAAATGTCGATTTCAAACACGAATGGGTGTTTCACCTGGATGCGGATGAGATATTTACCGATGCGCTGCGTCAGGAAATTGAGCACGCAATTACCAACCCGGACTATGATGCCTACCGGGTGCCGTCCAGGATGATGTTCATGGGTCAGTGGTTGCGATATTCGGGCATGTACCCCAGTTATCAGGAACGTTTGACCCGGCGGCCTGACTTTCGTTTTAAAATGGTCGGACATGGGCAGAAGGCGGACATTCCATTTGAGAGGATTGGTACCCTGCAGCAGCCTTATTTGCATTATTCATTTTCCAAGGGCATGCATGACTGGTTCGAAAAACATAATCGCTATTCCAGCCATGAGGCCGAGGCGGCGCTGGAGCATCGGCTGGTCGGAAAAATGGATTGGCGGGGGCTGTGTTTACCGGATCAGTCTCGCCGCCGACTGGCTATCCGGGCGCTGGTATTTCGTATGCCAATGCGTCCCTTGTTGCGTTTTTTTTATATGTACCTGTTCCGGCTGGGTTTTCTGGATGGCGTGGCCGGCCTCACCTATTGCCGACTGATGGCGACCTACGAGTTCATGATCATCAGTAAAATCATGGAGATGAAAGTCAGTGAGAAATAGCATCCATGCGCATTAAGCGGGTTTTGCAAGCACCATGTTAAATCCAAGCATTTCTGTGATTACTGCCGTGTATAATGCGCGCGACACCATTGAGGCAACCATTGCTTCGGTGTTGGCGCAAACATATGACAATATTGAATTTATTATTGTGGATGGCGCGTCCAGTGATGGCACGGTTGAAATACTGAACGCGCAACCCGGTGTCGATGTGCTGATTTCTGAACCGGACAATGGCATTTATGATGCGCTGAATAAGGGCATTGCGCATGCCCATGGTGATATTATCGGTTTTTTGCATGCGGATGATCTGTTTGCTTCTGATCATGTCCTGCAGGATATTGCCGCTACATTTGTTGATCGCAATGTTGATGTGATTTATGGCGACCTGGAGTATGTCAGCAAGGCCGAACCCGGTCAGGTGGTGCGCTACTGGCAGTCAGGTGATTTTTCAGAGGCCAAGCTGAGGCATGGCTGGATGCCCCCGCATCCTACGTTTTATGTATCCAAATCTGTTTATGAACAGTATGGTGGATTTGATACAGCCTTCCGCATCGCTGCTGATTACGATTGCATGCTGCGCCTGCTGGGGCGTGCAACACTGCGTGTGGCATATATTCCCCGGGTGTTGGTGAAGATGCGCGTGGGCGGGGAAAGTAACCGCTCCCTGAGTAATATCATGATCAAGTCGAAAGAGGACTATCTGGCGCTAAAAAGAAACGGCATTGGCGGTGTTGGCGCTTTGGTCTGGAAAAACCTGAGCAAGATACCGCAGTTTTTCAGGAGATCGACAATCCGCCCGAATTGATTTGAACCGCAGTCGAAAACACACCGGCTTGCTTTTTATCGGTTTATAGTCTAAAAATAGCATGAAATCTTCAATAAATATTAAAGGAATTGCAATGACCCAACAATCCGAACACCCGAAGGTAGCGCTGATTACCGGCGTGACCGGCCAGGACGGCTCCTATCTGGCTGAATTACTGCTGAAGAAGGGCTATGAGGTGCATGGCATCAAACGCCGTACGTCGTTATTCAATACGGATCGCATCGATCACCTGTATCAGGATCCGCATGAAAAAAATCGCAGGTTTGTATTGCATCATGGCGATATGACCGATTCATCCAGCCTGATTCGTATTATGCAGCTGGTGCAGCCGGATGAGATCTACAATCTGGCGGCGCAGTCGCATGTGGCTGTTTCATTCGAGGAGCCCGAATATACGGCTGACTCGGATGGCATCGGCGCCTTGAGGATTCTGGAGGCCATTCGTATTCTGGGTCTGGAAAAGAAAACGCGCTTTTATCAGGCGTCCACTTCTGAGTTATATGGCAAGGTGCGGGAAATCCCCCAGACGGAAACGACGCCATTTCACCCCCGTTCTCCCTATGCGGTCGCCAAGATGTATGCCTACTGGATCACCGTGAATTATCGGGAATCCTACGGTATCTATGCCTGCAATGGCATCCTGTTTAACCATGAATCACCCAATCGGGGCGAAACCTTTGTGACGCGAAAAATCACGCGTGCGCTGGCTCGCATCAAACTGGGTCTGCAGGATTGTCTATACCTGGGCAATATGGACTCAAAACGGGACTGGGGCCATGCCAAGGACTATGTGTATATGCAGTGGATGATGTTGCAGCAGGAAGAGGCCGATGATTTCGTGATTGCGACCGGCGTGCAATACTCGGTTCGCCAGTTTGTGACTGTCGCGGCAGCGGAAGTGGGCATCTCCATACAGTGGCAGGGAAGCGGCCTGGATGAACAGGGGGTCGATCAGCATGGCAATGTCATCGTGCGTGTGGATCCGCGTTATTTTCGACCGGCGGAAGTGGAGACGCTGCTGGGCAACCCGGCCAAGGCCAAGGAAAAACTGGGCTGGGAACCCCGGATTACTTTTGAGGAACTGGTCACGGAAATGATGCGTGAGGATCTGAAACTGGCAGAACGTGATGCTATGGTGAAGAGCCATGGCTATCAGGTTTATAATCGCAGCGAATGAAAAGAGCGTTGATTTGCGGCGTCTCCGGCCAGGACGGGGCATGGCTGGCCCAGCTGCTGCTGGAAAAAGGTTACCAGGTTGCCGGAACGGCCCGGGATGCGCAGATGAGCAGTTTCGGCAACCTGGAGCGCTTGGGGATTCGGGATGCGGTGCAGACGGTATCGATGTCCCTGATTGATTTTCGCAGTGTATTGCAGGTTATTACCAAATTCTCGCCCGATGAAATCTATAATCTGGCGGGTCAGAGTTCTGTCGCCCTGTCATTTGAGCAACCGGTGGAAACGCTGGAAAGCCATGCGACCGGCTCGCTGAACCTGCTGGAGGCGATCCGTTTTCTGGATCGGCCTATCCGTTTTTATAATGCCTGTTCCGGCGAATGTTTCGGGGATACCGGTGGCAAGGTGGCCGACGAGGAAACGCCGTTCAGGCCGCGCAGTCCCTACGCCGTGGCCAAGGCTGCATCGTTTTGGGAAATAGCCAATTACAGGGACGCCTATGGGTTGTTTGCCTGTTCCGGGATATTATTCAATCATGAATCGCCATTAAGGCCGGAGCGTTTTGTGACACAGAAGGTGATTGCAACAGCATATAGAATTGCAGCAGGTTCCGGTGAAACACTGCAATTGGGCAATGTGGAAATCAGTCGTGACTGGGGCTGGGCGCCGGAATATGTAGTGGCCATGTGGCTGATGTTACAACAGGAAAAGCCTGATGATTTTGTGATCGCCACCGGCCAGTCATTCACCCTGATGGAGTTTGTGGCTGAATCATTTGCTTGCCTGGGTCTGAACTGGCGGGAGCATGTCCGGGTGGATAACAGTCTGTTTCGTCCTTCCGAGATTATGTACGGCTGCGGTTCTCCACAGAAAGCGGCAAAACAGCTGGGCTGGCAGCCGCAATACGGCATGAAAGATGTGGTGCGTTTGATGCTGGAAGCGAAACAGGGGAGGGGGGTTCAGTGAACAGGGATGCTACGATATACATTGCCGGCCATCGCGGCATGGTGGGTTCGGCCATTGCCAGAAAGCTGACCGAAGAAGGTTACAGCCAGCTGATAGTGCGTACATCTGCTGAACTGGATCTCAGGAATCAGCAGGCGGTGAATGATTTTTTTGCGCAGCATAAACCGGAATATGTATTTTTGGCGGCGGCCAAAGTGGGCGGTATTCTCGCCAATGATTCATACCCGGCTGATTTTCTCCGGGACAACCTGCAGATTCAGACCAATGTCATTGATGCGGCCTGGCGCAATGGCGTGACGAAGCTGGCCTTTCTGGGTTCTTCCTGTATTTATCCCAAACTGGCGCCGCAACCGATGCCGGAAGACTGCCTGTTGACCGGTTCACTGGAACCGACCAACCAATGGTATGCCATTGCCAAGATTGCCGGTATCAAGATGTGCGAGGCCTATCATAAACAATATGGTTTCAATGCAGTCAGCCTGATGCCCACCAATCTATATGGCCCGAATGATCATTATGATCTGCAATCATCGCATGTGTTGCCGGCCATGATTCGCAAGTTCCACCTGGCCCGGCTGGTGCAGTGCGGGGATATTGAGGCCATTGCAGCCAACGAAGAAAAACATGGCCGAATCCCTGCCGATATTATGGCAAGTCTTGGGCTCGTTCGTGATAACACCAGCATCTTACGCCTCACGCCTCATGTCGATCCGAAGGTCTGTCTATGGGGTTCCGGTGCGCCGTATCGGGAGTTTCTGCATGTGGATGATATGGTGGATGCCTGTTTGTTTGTGATGCGTTTGCCCGAGCGGGCCGGGGACGATATGCCCCGCCTTTATAATATTGGTGTGGGAGCGGATATTACCATTAAAGGCGTGGCGGATATGATTCAGGCAGTGAGCGGTTTCGATGGGGAGGTGTCGTGGGATGATAGCAAGCCGGATGGAACCCCGAGAAAATTAATGGATGTATCCAGAATCAATGCCTTGGGCTGGCAGGCGAAAATCAGCCTGGCGGATGGCATACGCGCTGTTTATCAGCAGTACCTGGCATCATGATGGCAAGCAGCAAGAGAGACGGCATTTTACGGTGGGAGATATCATGAAGCAGTATACCAATGCATACAGGTGCGTGGCATGGGCCGTGTTGGCCTGTTTTATCTGCCCTGTATATGCCAGCGCAGTGACCATTGCAGGCAATAGCCAGGGAGGCACAGTAGGGACAGGCGGCAAATTTGGTCATACGTTTCATGTTGGCCCTGCGGACATTAGGCCGGCGATCGGTATCGGCGCGCACTATGATGATAACATTTTCGCCAGCGCAGGTGCCCGGAAAAAGAGTCTGGTCACTGAAATCAGTCCGGAATTGGGCTTGAGTATCAAAAAGCCGGCAGCCAGCTATCAGCTGTTGTACAGAGCCACGAAAGGCATCGTCGCCAGTAGCCGTCAGGATGATTATCTGGATCATACGGTTTCCTCAGCAGTGCATGTATTGTTATCGAAAAAACTGGATGCCGGTTTGAATGTAAATTACAACAGGGCGCATGATAATCGCGGCAGCACCTTTACCGGGCTGGGCATTACCGGCGCCACACCGGATAAATATCGTGAATATGACACGAATCTGACCGTGGGCTATGGGCACCGTGGACGTATTGAAACCTACGGGGAATACAGTAACAAGCGTTATTATACCAACCAGTATAAAATCATTACGCCGACGCAGATCGTACCGCAGACGGCCACCCGGGATCTGGATGCGATCGGTGGCGGGGTGGGGCTTTCGTGGCCGGTCATGCCCAAAACGGCAGCCGTCATTGAAGCGCGCTACAGGCGCTTTGACTATAAATTGCTGACCCCGGCATTTAACCTGGACAGTGTTGAGCAAAAATACTTTGTGGGTGCAGACTGGGCTGCGACCGGGAAGACCAGCGGACGTGTTCGGGTCGGGTATGTGTTGAAACGATTCAAGGATAAACGGAATAGTGATTATGCGGGCGCAGGTATTGAGCTGGGCGCGACCTGGAGACCCAGGACGTATTCCACAGTGGATCTGTCTGTGGCGAATGCACCGGTTGAGACGGACGGTACCGGCAGTGTAATCAGGAGAACGAGCACTGCGCTGGGGTGGTCACATGAGTGGTCATACAAGTTTTCTCACCAGGCCAGTCTGGGGTATAGTCACGATAAATATATCGGCCTGGGCACGAATCGTCGTGATAATGTGTACAATGCAGGCGCGGGATTTACATATCAGCTATTCAAATGGCTCAATGTGGGGCTGTCCTATCGTTTTGATTACAGGCTATCCAATGTACCCAATGCCAGCTTTCATGGTAGCAATTTCGGCTTTAATTTTACGGGAACATTGTAATGGGGCTGTTGGACAGGAAGGGATGCCGTATATGTATGGGTACTGCATCTCTGATATTTTTTTCAGGAAGGTGTTTATGACTCTGCAACGATTGGGGGTAAGAATGATACGCTTGTTTTCATTCATGGGCCTGTTTGCCCTGTTTGCCTGTGGCTCCATGTCAGCCATGGCGGCGAATGCCTCTCATGCGGAGCAATACAGGCTGGGTGCAGGGGACAAAATTTCGATTCTTGTCCGGGGTGAAAAGGAGTTGACCATGACGGTGGTGCTGAATTCTACCGGGATATTCAGCTACCCCTATCTGGGTAAAATAAATGTGCTGGGTAAAACGGTTATGCAGGTCGAGGATATTATCAGAAATGGTTTGAGCGGTGATTATCTGCTGGATCCGTATGTGGAAGTAAGCATTGCCGAGCATCGGCCATTTTTTATTAATGGCGAAGTCAATAAACCGGGAGAAATCCCCTATCAGCCCGGCCTGACCTTGCGCCGGGCGATTACGCTGGCATCCGGGCTGTCGGAGCGGGCGGATACTGATAAAATATTTGTTATCCGGCAAAGTGATTCAAGCCGTACAGCCAGAAAAATCCAGATGGATGATCCAGTGTATCCCGGAGATTCCATTACGGTTGAAACCAGTTACTTCTTTGTGACCGGAGAAGTAAGATCCAGGGGTAAATATCCATACCATGCCGGGTTGACATTCCGTATGGCGGTCACCCTTGCCGGAGGCTTTACCGAGAGGGCGGATACGGATGAGCTGGAAGTCGTACGCACAAAGAATGGTAAAACATATACGTTGAATGTGAAGCCCGATGGTTTGGTTCAGCCCCGGGATGTCATTACTGTCAACCAGAGTTTTTTTTAGAAAAGGATCGGTCTATTGCAAACATTTAATGATAATCCTGCCGAGCTGGATGCCGGTCAAGTGGATCTGGCGAAATACCTCAAGCTGTTATGGCGTCATAAGGCGGGTATTATCGCCCTGACTGTGCTGGGAACCATATTTGGCGCGTTGCTGGTCTATTCAAAAACGCCGTACTATATCGCAACCAGCCAGTTGGTGATTGAGTCCCAAATGCCCAAGCTGCCTTCAGTGGAACAGATGCTTGGAATCGGTGCACAGGAAGGCCGTGAGTATATGCATACGCAGTACGAGATCATCAAGTCTCGCAGTATTGCGGAACTGGTGGCGACCAAGCTGGGATTATATGAGCTCGATGATGATCCGACCGATATCAGCGAAGTGATCGCGGGCTCTGATGATTCATCGCTTACGGATTGGCTCAAGGCAACATTTCCGGTTTATCAGCAAGAGACCAGACAGGTAAAGAGCAGCCTGGAGCGTCGGCGGGCAGATGCCGCTGCGGCGCTAATGGGCGGGCTGCAGGTATCTCCCGTAGGCCAGACCAATATTGTGAATATTTCCTATGTATCTGATGATCCTGTCATGGCTGCAAAAGTGGCCAATACCTTTGCCAAGGTGTTTATCGAGAACCAGATGGATTCCAGGATGGAGATGACCCGCAATGGTTCCGAGTGGCTGTTTGATCGCATGAATGTCTTAAAACAGAATCTGGCCGTCGCTGAAAAGAAACTACAGCGATATATCGACCGGCATAAATTGATCGTCATCGGCGGCGACGTGAGTCAAATGGCGGAAGATAAATTCACATCGGCAACGGCTGACCTGGCTCAGGCTCGTGCTGTGTTTGCAAAGGTGAGCAGGCGTTATGGCCGCAAGCACCCGGACTATATTGCCGCACTGGCAGCAGTAAACAGTGCGGCCCAGCGCGTGAGAGAGGCCAAGGCTGAGATGCGTTCCATTCGTCGAAATGCGAGTGAACTGAGCGAGTTGCGCGCCCAGGTGGACAGTGACCGGGCGATTTACGACGTGTTCCTCAAACGCGTGAAAGCAACGGATAAAAGCCTTGGCTTAAATAAAGCTCAGGCTCGTATTCTGAATCGCGCGTTGCCGCCCGCCCACCCGTTTGCACCCAATGTGAGACAATCTGTTACAGCATACGCTATTGGCAGCTTTATGCTTGCTATCCTGCTGGTATTGCTGAGTGACTCTCTGAACAAAACCATTAAAAGCACATCTGACGTGGAGGAGAAGCTGGGTCAGGTTACGCTCGGGGTACTCCCGGCACTGCCATCGTTGAAAAAGGGCGGGAACAAGCGCTTTCCTATCCTGGATGAGGCCAATGCATCGTTTGCAGAATCGCTGCGAACGATTAGAACGGGCATTATCCTGTCCGGCCTGGATAACCCTCACAAGGTGATCCTGGTGACATCCTCTGTTCCGGGTGAAGGCAAGACTACCGTAGCGACGAATCTGGCGGTGAGTTTGGCTCAAATGGAACATACATTATTAATCGGTGCTGATTTGCGGCGCCCGTCATTGCATGCGTCGTGCGGTATTGATAAGGGCGGCATGGGGCTGGCTGAACTGGTGGCCGGCAACACAGAATTCAAGGACTGTATCGATATCGACGAGGAAACAGGCTTGCATATCCTCAGCGGCGGGGCGACCCCGCCCAATCCGCTGGAAATACTGTTCTCGGTTCGTTTTGCCAAGGCGCTGCGGACGCTGGAAAATTTTTATGACCGGATTGTCATTGACTCGCCACCTGTCGATGCCGTCAGTGATGCGCTGGTATTGTCCAAGTTTGCAAAAACGGTTGTTTATGTCGTGGAAGCAGATAAAACATCTGTGGCCGCAGTCAAGCACGGTCTGAAACGTCTGGCTCAGTATGATGCGCCATTGGCTGGTATTGTACTCAACAAGGTGGATGTGACGCGATCAGAAGAATATCACGGTTACTATGATAGATATGGGTATTCCACCTGATGATTTTCAATATCACTGATTTGGTCGCCGCCTTATTTATTGATAGATAGTCCGGATAGATATTCTGAATGATGATTGATATGTTGCAGCTGGCATGTTCAATGCACCGGCCTGAGCATGGAGTGCCTGTTAATGGTGCGTAGGCCTGCTCTGTTTTTACTGTTTCGACTTGTCGTGGTGGTGCTTGTTGGCATGATATTGTTGTATTTGACCCGGATTGCATGGCAAAGCGCACGGGCCTTTGAATTGAATCACAGGACACATGCTGCCATTGAGCAGTGGCTGCAGCATAGGCAGCAGCCAACGCTGAAGGCGTGGGCGATCTATAAAGACAGGATGTTGATAGCGATAGCATATCAACCGGGTAATGCCACATTTATTAATACCCTGGGCCGTTTGTATTTATATAAGGGTTTGTCGATGCAAAAGCATCCCGTGCTGCGCACCTTGAATGTGCTCAAGGCAAAGAAGCTGTTTTTGGAAGCCTCCAGCCTTCGACCGGCATGGGTCTATCCA
The DNA here is from genome assembly GCA_964638265.1 of uncultured Zetaproteobacteria bacterium. Taxonomy (GTDB): domain Bacteria; phylum Pseudomonadota; class Zetaproteobacteria; order Mariprofundales; family Mariprofundaceae; genus Mariprofundus. Next base: position 2,789 of record CAZXAI010000021.1, on the reverse strand, counting down.
TGGTTGAACCTTGCCATGGCCAATGCCGCGATAGAACAATGGGGTAGTCAGTTTATACACGCTTATCAGATGGCGATGCATCAAGGCCGCTGGGAAGAGAATACCATGCCAGCCCTGATAGCGCTGGGCTTACGTTCATATGAACACCTTGACTCGGAGATGCAGCATCGCTTTACACTGTTTTTGTCCACGGCCGTTCAGCAAAGAGAGCAGCACCTGGATTGGCTGAAAACAGACCAGCGATTGTATCAACAAGCGTGTCGCATACTGGCTGGCGAGCATGCCGGAAGGGAGTTTTGTGTGCGTGTTAGCGCATCCTGATATGCATGCACAGGAATGGCATGGCCAGTAATACTGTAAACAGGGCTGCATTACTGGGAATCTGAAGATTAAAATCTACGCTGGAGTGGATCAGTATCGAGGTCATGCCCATCAGACTGGCAAAGCTCATGCCCAGCAAGAGTTTGGAGTGACGCGCTTTGAAATTCCGCATGATGGTTGTATAGGCCAACAGCAGCAGCAGCACCAGCGGGGCCGTGCCAATCATGCCCAGCTCAATGAGCAGTTCCAGATAATCATTATGGACATGGGCGATAAAGTAATACAGATCGGGCTGTTTGTAGCCAGGCAGGGTGCTGTAATAATTACCCGACCCAATGCCTGTCCATGTATAGTCATATAATATGGGCAGTGAATCCCGTATGAACTCATCCCGAATTTCGGTATGTAGCGACGTGCTCTCAATGCGGTGAACGACTTTGTTGAAGCCGAACCAACTGCCTATGATAAGAATATCGAGAATGATCATGCTGCTTAAGAACATCATAACCAGCCTGGGGGTATGGCGAGTCATCCGTAGAAAGATAATTCCCGCAATGGCAAGGCTGAAGAAGAAGGCGCTGTTACCCATGCGTGAGCCTGTCATCACCAGGGCGATGCAGATAATAATGAGCGCTCCCCTGACCCGCGCCTTTGGTCCCAGAATCGTTTGCGTATAGTGGCGTAATCTGTGCTTCCAGTGTGAGAAGGAATTGTCACTGAGCATGGAGATCATCAGCCCGATACCGATAGCCAGTGTCATTTCCAGATAGCCGGCCAGATGATCCGGATTTGTGAATGTCCCTCTGACCCTGTCCGTGGATGCGACCATCATATCTGCTACTGCATATGTATACTCATTGAGGAACATGGTTTTATTCATGCTCATGACGGCGAATGTGCCAATCAGCGCCTGCAACAGGCCGCTAAACAGCAGGGCATAAGCGGTTCTCCTGAGTTTTTTCTCTGTATCAACCAGCATAAGGGTAAGGCAAAACAGGAGGAAGAACGCGAGTGATTTTTGAAACAACAGGAAGCTGGTATTGATATCCAGGGAAATGGCATGGTGGGCGGATGCCTGCCCGGCTTGCCCGTATAGCATCCATGCATGTGGAGACAGGATTTCGAGCCATGAGGCAGGCAATGGAATACATTGCATTCCCATCCAGATAACGGCGGCAAACAACAGTATCATTGCCAGATATGAGTGTTTAAAGGCCTGGGGTATTGCAGATGGGGAAATGCAGACCAACAGCGTAGTCAGTGCTGTTAATGCATATATCCATATTTCCATGACCGATATTGACCATGGCAGTTTACTGCCCAGTGGAATAGGCAACCATATCAGCAGAGCCAGAAACAGGAAGAACAGCCCGTCTTTGAATCGTTCTGCATAGGGGATGAGCATACAGTATGCTATATTACTAATTTACAGAATGACAGATGCATGTGCAATTGTGTTATTAAAATTGCGCCCTGTTTTGGTTGCCATTGTACATCAGTGATGCCACAGGGCGCGGCAGCAGTTTAGCCGCCATCGAGGGCATGTCCGCCACCGCCTACCGGGCGAAAGGATCTGCTGATAGGAGCGGCCGGAGATGAGGTCGTGCCTGCGTTACTGCCACTGGATGTGGCACTCAGCGCAGCGGTGGGATCAGTGGCCGGGATATATTCAAATTTTGGATTAATGACAAGCGCAGCATGCAGCACAGGTACCAGGCTTCCTCCTGCTGCCAGTATTGCATCAGTAGCAGCCTGCAGGCTCAGACCGTATTTGGGACTGATGAGTTCGCGAAGTAGCTTCTCCTCACTGGTTCCGGCAGACAAGGCTTGCTTGATATTCGCATCAATGACGCCGGGCTGGCTGGCCGAGCCTGTAGCATGTGCTGCTGGTATTGAAAACATCATCAATGCGCTGAAGTAAACAGTGATAAGCAGGGCGGGTTTATTCATGATAGACGCTCCATAAAATATAATCTCCTTAACCTAGGCCGGTGTGGTATAAAAAGCAATGCTTCTTCTGCCAGGCGCGGGGTGGTTCAAAAGCCGGTGGTATGCCCGGGTCATTGATGTGTTGCGCATGAGCAGCCTTGGGTGGCAAACAAGCGTTTATTTTCAACCATGGGCGGCCATGCTGCTGCGGAAAATGGTGATGATGCCCATGACTATAATCATGACTGCGGCGACGCGCAGGGCCGAAGTGCGCAGGGTCGGTGCCATGCTGTGTAATGCCGATGGTGCAAACATCATGGCCGGGATAGTGCCCATGCCAAAGGCGGCCATCATCATAGTGCCTGTTTGTGCATCGCCGGCGGCCAAGGCCAGCGACAGGGCGGCATAGACCAGACCGCAGGGCAACAAACCGTTGGCCAGCCCCAGTGTGTACCAGCTGCCGGCACGGCCAAATTCTGATGCGTGCCGCGCCAGCTGCGCCAATCCGCTTTTTCGGCTGGCCCATGCGCTGAAACGAC
>CAZXAI010000020.1:0-15482 GCA_964638265.1 uncultured Zetaproteobacteria bacterium | reverse complement strand
TGCACATCCGTGTGCATCACTCTGCGAGCGCGCTAAAGCGCGTGTAATTTTTCTGTCCTGAAAAATTATCATTACCGCTCCTGCGGCGAGGGCGCCGCCTGATTGGCCGGCTGCACCGCATTATCGATGCGCAGCGGCGTGCCGTTTTTCAGTTTCATCAGGCCGCTGGTCACTACCAGATCGCCCGCCTGAATACCGGACAGAATCGCCACCTGATCACCGCGTGTGGCTCCGAGTTTGACAAACTCCTGCTGCGCCACCAGCTCCTGCCCGGCTTGTTTGCCGGCGGCGGCTTTGTCCGCAACCGCGACAAATACGGTCGCGCCATAGGCATTATAGCCGATAGCCGTTTGCGGCAGGGTCAGATAATGGCGTACTTCGCCGCGCTGCACAGACAGCGACACGAACATGCCGGGAGCAAGGCGGCCATCCGGATTATCCATGCGCCCTTCCAGACGCACATTGCGCGTGGCTGCATCCACTTCCGCGCCAATGGCGGTGATGCGGCCTTCAAACACGCGACCCGGCCATGCATCGGAATGAATCTGCAGGCGCTGACCGCTTGACAGGCTGGACAAATCCTTCTGCGGCAGATGAAAATCGACAAACAGCGCCGCCGCATTCTGCAGGCTGCTAATCACTGCGCCCGGTGTCAGATAGGCACCGGCATGGATGCTGACGATACCCAGCCGGCCGGCAAAGGGGGCGGTGATGCGCTTTTTGGCAATCAGGGCGCGCTGCTGCGCCACCGCTGCCCGGGCGCGTTTGCGTTTCGCCGCACTGGCATCCAGGCTGGCCTGACTGATGGCTCTGGCTGTTAACTGCGCCTTGTCGCGGGCGAACACCAGATCGGCCAGCCTGGCATCGGCTTCCAGGGCGCGCAGCAGGGCATCGTCATCGGCATGGTTGAGTTCCAGCAGCAGATCACCTTTCTTGACCGTCTGGCCGGATTGCACCAGCACGCGCGCCACCTGCCCGGCCACTTCAGCACTGATATTCACGCCCTGCACCGCCCGCAGACTGCCAATGGCATGCAAGGCCGGATGCCAGTCCATCGTGGCCGCCCGCATCGCAGTCACCGTGGCCGGCGGCCTGGCATTGGAGGCCAGATACTGCTTCATCATATACACGCCGAACATGCGGTAGCCGTACAGGGCGGCAAATAACAGCCCCACGCCCGCCAGCATCCAGAGCATTCGTTTACGCATGTTACTGTGATTCATGGGATGTCTCCACTTGCTGCCATGCATTAAAAAAATCGGCATTGCCGGCTACCGGGCGATAGGCGTCCCGGCTATGCCACCAGCCGCCGCCCATGGCCTGAAACAGCGCCGCGCTATCGGCCAGCAGGGCGGCGCGCGCCTGCACGGCACCGATATGGCTCTGCCTGAATTGCTCCTGCGCATTGAGCAGGGACAGAAAACTCGCCGCCCCCAGATCGAACCGGTGCTGCACCAGTGCCTGCGTTTGTCCGGCCAGCGATTCGGCCCGTTGCTGCAATGTGAGCGCCCGCGCATCGCTGTGCAGCGCCTGCAAGGCATCGGCGACATCGCGGAAGGCCTGCAACAGCGTCTGCCGGTAGTGCGCCCGCGCCGCATCAAAATCGGCCAGCGCCTGCCGGCGTTTGGCCGTCAGTTCGCCGCCATGGAATAATGGTTGCAGCAGGCTGGCGCCGAGGCGCCACACGCCGTCGGCAGGCCCGGTCAGCAAATCGCCGAACTGGATGCTCTGCCTGCCGAAACCCGCCGTGATTTTCAGCGACGGGTACAGATTGGCCGTCGCCAGCCCAACCAGCGCACTGGCCTGATGCAGCTGCGCCTCGGCAGCCCGAATATCCGGCCGCTGCCGTACCAGTTCCGAAGGCAGGCTAAGCGGTATCGATTGCGGCATCTGCAGTCCGTCCAGTTCAAAGACAGGTGCGAGCCCTGCGCCGGGGAAACGACCGCTCAGTACCGATATCTGGTGGCGGATTTGAGCCAGCTGTTTCTCCAGCGGCGGCAAGGCTGTTTCCGCCTGCGCCAGCGCGGTGCGCTGACTTAATACATCGGCATCGGCCAGCGCGCCGAGAGCGGCCTGGCGCTGCACGATGTTCAACTGCGCGCGCCTGTTCTCGACAATATCGCGCGCCGCCTGCCACTGGCCGCGCAACGAGGCTTCTGCAATGGCAGCCGTCACGATATTGGCGGCCAGCGTCAGGTGGGCTGCTTCCATCTGATAACCCTGATAATCCACCTGCGCGCGCAATGATTCCAGATAGCGCCGCCCGCCGCCGAAGGGATCGAATGCATAGGACACATTCACCGAAGCATGATGCAGCGTATACATAAAGCCGCCGGCCTGGCCGAATGCCACGCCGGATACTTTCTGCCGATCAGTGCTGATCGCAGCATCGACTGTCGGATACAGAATCGTGCCGCTCTGGGCTGCATAATTCTCCTGTGCCGAACGCAGGGTGGCTCTGGCTGCTGCCAGATTCGGGCTCTGTGTGATGGCCAGATGGATCAGCCGGGTCAGATCCTTGTTGTGGTAAACACGCCACCACTGCTCGGGAATATCGCCGCCCGGCCTGAGCGCCGGTACCTCCGCCGCGCTCTCGCTGGCAGCTTCGGTATATTGTTTTACATGCGGCGCTGCCGGAGCGTGAAAATCCGGCCCCACAGCGCAACCGGTCAGCAGCGCAGTGGTCAGCGCAACGATGAATATGACCTGCATCAGCGATCTCCGCTGCCGTGAGGGCAGGCGAACCAGGCGTGGCCGGCCAGCGCCTGCATGGCCGTTTCCCGGCAGGCGTCAAACACCTGTTCGGGCTCGGCTTCCGTCCAGCCGTAGCCCTTGAGGAAATGAATCACATTGGTGGTGAAATGCTTATAGCTGCACGCCTCATGCCGATCGCCATCGGCGCGCGCAATACCGGACTGGGCGGTCGAATTCAGGCCGACGCACAGCCCCCACATGCCGTGATTGAGCAGCATCGCCATCTCCTCGCGCGCCGCATCATCGAGCCCGGCATAGCCATTGAGCTCGCTGCTTAGCATCTCCAGCACCAGCGCCTGGGCCATATCAAAAAACGACGCATGCAATGCATTGAGTTCCGCTATGCGCTGCGGCTCGGCCCGCGTCCACACCGACGGCATCAGCGACAGATTCTCGATTTCGATCAGGCCGGGATGATGCTGGGCCAGCAGCCAGTTGACGGTAAAGCCGGTAACGATGCGCTGCATGGCCGGTGCGCCGGATTCGATAATGCCCTGATACAGCGATTGCTCCTCACGCGTCAGATACATTGCGCAAGCCATGAGCAAATCTTCCTTGGCGGCAAAGTGTGAATAAATGGTGCCCATAGACAACCCGCAGGCGCGCGCCACATCGCTCATGCGCACGCCCAGAAAGCCTTTATGCACAAACAAACGCAGCGATTCCTGCAATATCATGTGCTCCCGCTCCGCCCGTTTGACCTGTCTGTTCATCAATGCCGCCACCCTCTCCTGAAGATTATCCGAATAATCATCGAATATTATTCATTGTAAAGTTCCGTGTGTAACAGGCGTTGGTTTCCGCCTCCGCCTGGCCGCCCTGCGACCCGAACGGGCGGTCAGCGTCTGCGCTGCTGGCGCTGGCCTGCTTTGCAGCTACAATCCCGGCTGATTGATCGTAGCCGGAGGCGCAAATGGAAACGCTGTGGACGCAGTTAACCGAAACCACCCTGCTGAGCATATCGCTGGCGCACTGGCTGCTGGCGATTGCAGCGCTGTTCACCACCGTTGTCGCCCAGCGTTATCTCGTCCGCCTGTTCCATGCCATCGCCCGGAAAATCACCGCCCGCACCGAAACGCAGCTGGATGATGTCCTGCTTGAAGCCGCCGAGCGGCCTGCCGGCATGCTGATTTTCGTCGTCGGCCTGCTTATTTCGGTGCACCTGCTGAACCCGCCGGCAGATACATTCCCGCTCATCAGTCTGGCCGACAGTGGCGGTCGCATCGTGTCGATTGTGATTGGCGTATGGTTTTTATGGCGTTTGCTGGAAGGGCTGGCGGCCTACTTTACCGCCCGCGCCAGACTGACCGAGTCATCGCTGGATGATCAGCTGGTGCCGTTTGTTGCCAAGACGCTGAAAGTATTCCTGATCCTGACCGCCGTACTGGTGGTGGCGCAGAATATGGGCTATTCGGTGTCCGGCCTGATTGCCTCGCTCGGCATCGGCGGCATCGCCGTGGCCATGGCGGCCAAGGACACCATCGCCAATATCTTCGGTTCGATCATGATTCTGATTGATCGCCCGTTCATGGTCGGCGACTGGATCAAGACATCCGAGTTCGAAGGCGTGGTGGAAGAGGTCGGTTTTCGCTCCACCCGCATCCGCACCTTTGCCCGCACGCTGGTCAATGTGCCCAATTCGACGCTGGCCAATATGGTCATCGACAATATCGACCGGCGCAGCCAGCGCCGCATCAAAATGCGCATCGGCCTGACCTACGATACCACACCCGAACAAATGAAGGCGGCGCTGGCCGGCATTGAACAACTGCTCAGCGATCATCCCGGTGTCGATCAAAACTACAAACTGGTCAAGTTCGACGAATTTGAAGACAGCTCATTATCCATCTTCCTGTATTATTTCTCCAGCAGCAAGGTGTGGGAGGAATATTTGCAAGTGCGTCAGGAAGTAAACTTGCAGATTATGGAGCTGCTGCAATCGCTCGATCTGGAATTCGCCTTCCCGACCCGCACCCTGCATATCGAACAGGCGGCCCATTAAGGCGCATGGCAGATGGACACCCTGAGCGAGCGCCGGATCGTTGTAAATGCGACTTGCGTCACTATTCATGCAGCGTTAATGCAGCCAACTCTACTGTTCCACCGGCGTTGCCCGGGTCAATAGCTTGGCTCAAGATACCGCCTCCTGGAAACAGACCATTATCTTTCATAACTATCTGGAGTTCACATGCCCTTACGTTTCATCACGCTACTGATTCTGTTTGCCGGTGCTTGTATTTCAAGCGCCAGTGCGGCTGAAAAGATACAGCAAACAACCTTCGACAACGGCGTTAAACTGGTGGTGGAAGAGGATCATTCCGCCCCTGACGCCATGGTGCAGGTCTGGCTGAAGGTTGGCGGCCGCGATGAAGTGCCGGGCAAGACCGGGCTGGCGCACGTATTCGAGCATATGATGTTCAAGGGCTCGGCCAAACTCGCAGCAGGCGAGTACAGCAAACGCATTGCGGCCATGGGCGGCAATGATAATGCCTTTACCAGCACCGACTTTACCGCCTTTTTTGAAACAGTGCCGGCGGCCCGTGTCGATGAAGTGATTGGCATGGAAGCCGAGCGGTTCAGCCATTTGTCGCTGCGCGACAAGGATTTCCAGAAAGAAATTCGCGTCATTATGGAAGAGCGGCGCATGCGCACCGAAGATGATCCGAACAGCCATATGTTCGAGGAATTATCCGCCGTATCCCTGCGCCTGCATCCCTACCGCAACCCGGTCATCGGCTGGATGCAGGATTTGAAGAAACTGACGATTGAAGACGTCCGGGCGTTTTATAAAAAACACTATGTGCCGGGTAATGCCATTGTCGTCGTGGTTGGCGATGTCGATTTCGATCATGTAAAGCAACGGGTCGCGGCGACCTTCGGCCAGATGAAAGCGCGCCCCGTACCGCCCCGTTTCAATCCGACCGAGCCGGAACCGTTCGGGCCGAAACGCATTGAAGTCAAACTGCCGGCCCAATTGCCGATGGTGGCCATTACCATTCCCGTACCGGTCTGGCATCCGGGCAAGAATGATGTAGAGGCGGCCTCGCTGGCACTGGCCACGCATATCCTGGCCGGCGGCCGCTCGGCCCGCATGAGCCGGGAGCTGGTCGATCAAAAACGGCTGGCCTTTAGCGCCAGCGCCGGTTACGACGAGGCGTCCATGGGGCTCGATCTGTGGTATGCCTACGCCATGCTGGGGCCGAAACAAACCACGGCTGCATTTGAAAAGGCCTTCTGGGCGCTGATGGATGATATGGCCCACACGCCGGTCAGCGCCAAACGACTGGCTGCGGCCAAGCGTAATATCATTGCCTCCAATGTGTTTGCACAGGACTCACTCTATCTGCGCGCCAAACAAATCGGCCATCTGGAAGTGGTCGGCATCGGTGCGGCCAATCGCGATAACTGGCTGAAAGCCATCAAAAAAGTGACGCCGGCCGATATTCAGCACGTCGTGGCGCGGTGGTTGAAACGGGATCGCTCTACCACGGGCATCCTGACCCCGGAGGTGAAATCATGATGACCCGCATCGTATTCCTGTTGACCTTCGCGCTCTGCACGCTGGCATCAAGCGCGGGAGCCGTGCCGCCGATTCAGCAGGCGCATCTAAAGAACGGCGTGCGCGTACTATTGATGGAAGCGCATAATGTGCCGATGGTGGCCATGAAACTGGATCTGCCGGCCGGCAGCCGTTTCGATGCCGCCGGCAAAGGCGGTACGGCCAGCCTGTTGGCTGGTATGTTGAGCGATCATACCGCCAAACATACACATACAGCCTGGGCCGACCTGCTCGATGCCGATGCCATTCAACTGGGCGCAGGTGCGGGTCGGGATGACTTCAGCCTGTCGCTGACGGTGTTAAAAGATGCCCTGAAGCCGGGACTGGACGCCTTGGCCGAAGCATTACTGCAACCGGGCTGGGACAAGCAACGCTTCGCCATCCTGAAACATGATTCTATTGCGGCAGCCCAGAAGGCGCGCGAGGAACCGGGCGTGCGGGCGGCACAGGCTGCGGCCGGATTACTGTTCGCCCATCATCCCTATGGGCACCGCCCCGGCGGTAGCATGGCATCGCTGGCGCGCATTGAACTGGCCGATCTGAAAGGCCTGTATCAGCGTCAGATCAAACCGTCGAGCGCGGTGCTGGCGGTCAGCGGCGATATTACCATGGCCGAATTGCTGCCACTGTTGAATGCGCGCTTATCCGGCTGGAAAGGCACAGCCGCCAAAGGTTTGATGAATATCAAAACGGCAACAGCCGTGGCCGGCAAACAGGTGGATATCGCCTTGCCGACCACCCAGATGCTGGTGCAGTTGATGCGACAGGGGCCGGCTCGCAGCGATGCGGATTTCTTTCCGGTATTCGTGCTCAACCATATTCTGGGCGGTGGCGGTTTCGCTTCCCGTTTGATGGAAGACGTGCGCGAGAAGCGCGGGCTGGTGTACGGCGTTTATTCCTATTTTCAGCCGCTGGCAGCACCGGGGCCGTTTGTCATCACCCTGCAGACCAAAGCCAGTCAGGCCAAAGAAGCGGAAGCCGTGGTGCGCGATGTATTGACTGCCATGGCCGCCGGAAAAATCACCGAGAAGCAGATGATTGCCAGTAAGGATAATTTGATTGGCGGTTTCGCCCAGCGTATGGATTCCAACCGCGAGCGGGTCGGCCTGATTTCAATGATTGGTCTGTACAATCTGCCGCTGGATTATCTGAGCCAGTGGACGCTGCGCGTGCAGGCTGTGACGCTGGCTCAGGTCAAGGCGCAGGCCGCCAAATATCTCCATCCGGCACAGTGGAACCGCGTCAGGGTAGGACCGAAATCCGCCCTGTAAGCTGAGCATGCGAATCACTGCCGGAGCGATGCGCGGGCGTGTTATCACGGTGGCGAATGTGCCGGGCTTGAGGCCAACGCCGTCGAAAGTACGTCAGGCGCTGTTCAATATTCTGGGCCCGGTGGATGGACTCGACGTACTCGATCTGTATGCCGGTTCCGGTATCATGGCGCTGGAAGCCCTGTCTCGCGGCGCGGCATCGGCGCTTTCCATCGAACGGGATCAGCGTGCCGTCAAAGCACTGCAACAAAACTGCGAGACGCTGAAGATGTCAGATCAATGGTCGATTAAGCCCGGTAGCGTGGAGCAGTGGCTTTCCCGCCTGAGTGGAAAGTCATTTGACCTGATTTTTGCCGACCCTCCGTATGCGTGCGGATATGCCGAAGTATTACCGGGCTTGTTGACTACACATGATATTCATTGCGACCAACTGGTCATTGAAGAATCATCCCGCATCCAGCCCAACTGGCCGGATGGCTGGCTGTGCCGACAATCCCGCCGCTATGGCGACACCTGCCTGCATTTTCTGATCCATGTGTCCGGGCCATCCGATTGAATAATGGATCCACCACTTATGTCAGACTGGGGCGAGCTTTCTTGATTTGATCATAGGCATGGGTGATCATTTTCATCTGCTCATCGGCAAATTGCACAAAGGAATCGGGCAATCCTTTGGACATGATTTTATCCGGATGATATTCAATGCATTTTTTGCGATAGGCGCGTTTGATCTCGGCATCCGATGCATCCGGCGTACAGTCGAGCAGTTCGTAATGCTCCTGCAATGAACCGACCCGGCCAAAAAACTCTTCGGCAAACAGCGTATACATCGAGGCATCCAGCCCCAGCGGGGCAATGATGTCGTGCAGGATTTTATCTTCTTCCGGGTGCAGTTCCCCATCGCTGGCGGCTACTTCAAACAGGATACGGTAGGCGATCACCCGCATGTCCTTATTGCCCGCATACACCTGGCCGAACTGGGCGGCGTAATCGTACACGGAGTGATCATCATCCTTGGCTCTGGAGAATATTTCCCCGGCCATCCCTTTGGCCCGCTCATCGAGCCCGATCTGATCCATAAACGACTTGATCACCCGGGCTTCTTCATCGGACACCACCCCGTCGGCCTTGGCGATTTTGGCCAGCATGCCGAACAGGGCAGTGAATACAAATAACTGCTGCGCTTCGGCCCGTTCCATGAGTTTACCTTTGCCGGATGAGAGCAACGACCCCAGTCCTGCGCCGATTAACGCTCCAACCGGCCCTCCGAATAATGCACCTATTCCGGCGCCGACTCCTACGCTTTTCCATGACATAATTAGCTCCTTTTGTTGCCTGTGTTTAATTCAAATAACATCCGCTATGCCGCGACCAGTTCCACTGAAGCCCATTCGCCCTGCGTATCGCGGCGGATTTCGCTGAGGCCCTGTTTGATATAGGCGGCGGCGACATCATCGACCTGTTCGGTCAACAGGCCGGACAGGATCAGTCGTTCGCTGACACAGGCCGCCAGTTCCTTGGCCATCCAGACCAGTGGCGCAGCCAGGATATTGGCAACCACCAGGTCGAATGATTGCGATGGCGGCGTATCATCCAGCCTTACAGCCAGCCTGACGCCATTGATCTCGGCATTGGCGATGCAGGCATCCACCGAGTCCTGTTCCATGTCGATGGCCAGGGCAGAGCCCGCGCCCAGCTTTAATGCCGCAATGGCCAGCAGACCGGAGCCTGCGCCCATATCCAGCAGGGTGGTCGGTGGCTTTTCCGTACATACGCGTTCGACAGCGGCCAGGCACAGTTGCGTGGTCGGGTGGGTGCCGGTGCCGAAGGCCATGCCGGGGTCGAGTACAATATCGATACGCCCGTCCACGGGTGCGGCGCAGAATGAGGGGCGCACCCACAGGTTCTGGCCGACCGGCATTGCCTGCCAGTCTTTTTGCCAGGCGGTTTCCCAATCCTGCTGTTGCAGCGTATGCAGCATGATGTGGTCGGATGCAGCCCCCTGCGACAATGCGGCGGCGCTGATTGCTGCACGCAACTGCTGCTCGTTGTCGCTGATCTGGAACCAGCCGACCCGTTCGGTGAAGTCTGTATCTGCGTTGGTCTCTTCCGCTGCGCCAATGGCATTGAGCTGGTTGAGCAGTGTTTCAAATGCCTGTTCCGTCATATCAGCAGCAGGAATTCGCAATTCCAGGCATTTTGATGCTTGCATCTTGAACACTCCTTCTATCCAATACAGCCTCTTTCTGAATAACAGTTCGACAACCAATCGGAGGATTATTTCTGGTGCAGCACTCTTCTACATATCGCATGCGGGTGAAAGAGAATATCCGCATCACTGCGCCCGATTGCCGGGATACGGTAGTGAAACTGACGCTGGAGCCGGTCAATAAACCGCTGTCTTCATTTTTGCCGGGCCAGTTTGTGATGATTGGTTTGCCGGGTCTGGAGGATCCTGCCCCCGGTTATTTCGCCATCGCCTCCACCCCGGATGAGCCGGAGGTGTTCGAGTTTTTCATCAAGGATGCCGGCCCGTTATCGTCTTATTTATGCAATATCGACGTCGGCGCACAGCTGGAAATCGAAGGGCCGATGGGCAAAGGCTTTGATCTGACGCCGTTCAAGGGTGACGACGTGTATCTGATTGGCGTTGGCACCGGCATCGCGCCATTGCACAGCGTCTGCCTCAATATCGCGCGCCATCGTAAGGATTACGGCAGGGTGATTATTTATGCCGGCTTCCTGACCGAGATGCACCAGTTGCTCACCGAGGAGCTGGATGAGTTGGCCAAACATGATATTGAAGCATCCATTTCGCTGGCGATCGGGCATGACAGCTGGGATGGCCCGATCGGCTATGTGCAGCATGCGCTGGAAGCCGATGGGCTGGACGGTTCCCATGCCGTCGCCTGCCTGGCGGGCATGAGCGCCATGGTAGACGCCTGTACGGAAACGTTGCAGAATCTCGGATTTGATGACAACCGCATTCTGCTCAACCATTGATTCCGTGGCTCCCGATCATATCGATAAGGCAGCCGCCACGTCCCGTTCTCATTGTATTGGTGATGCCATCCCTGAAGCATTACAGCTGCCGCTGATTGCACTGGATATCGGCATGAAGCGTATCGGCGTAGCCGTCTGTGACCGTCTGGCATATTCCTGCCGTGGCGTGACCTGTTTGCACCGCCGCGACCGGGGCTGGCCGGTACAGTTGCAGAAGCTGATCCGTGAATACGGCTCCAGAGGCATTGTGGCCGGACTCCCCAAAAACATGGACGGCAGCGAGGGCGTGCAGGCGGCGGATGCGCGCCAGGCGGTGCGCGAGCTGGAGGCCGTGTGTACGCTGCCGGTGGTGTTTCAGGATGAGCGCTTATCCACATGGACAGCCAGGGAACGCCTGTTTGCGCAGGGCCTGAACGAGAAGAAGGTGCAAGCGAAACTGGATCAAACTGCCGCAGCCGTAATACTCGAAGATTTTTTATCAGCCCATCCGGAGTTGAACGCATGAGCCATACACTGTTTGAATATGATGCGGTGGAGCAGGCGCTGGATGCGATGAGCGCCGCTATCATCACAGCGGCAGCCGAAGCGGACATTTATCTGGTCGGCATCCAGCGCGGCGGCGCCAACGTGGCCGATGCCATCGAGCAACGGCTGGCGCAGGCAGACTTTCACATCTTTCGCGGCAATCTGGATATCAGTTTTTACCGCGATGATCTCGATACCATCGGCCCCAACCCCGAAATTCACCCCAGTGAACTGCCCTTTGACATCAGCGGCAAAGACATCTGGTTGATCGATGATGTCCTGTTCACCGGACGCACGATTCGCGCTGCCATGGACGAGTTGTTTGATTACGGGCGTCCGGCCTCGATTCGGCTGGCTGTGCTGGTGGATCGTGGCGGACGGCAGCTGCCGATTCGCGCCGATTACACCGGCCTGGCACATCGTGCAGCGCCCGATTGCACGGTTGAACTGGTGACTGGCGAGCGATGGCATATTGAACAGAGGCAGGTGAAATGATGCAACCGTTACAACACTTGTTCGGCATTGCCGGGCTGGACAGCGAACAGGTTGAATACCTGCTGAATCTCGGCGAATCCTTTATCGACATCAATCGCCGCCCGCTGAAAAAAGCGCCGACGCTGCGCGGCAAGACGATCATCAATCTGTTTTTCGAAAACTCGACCCGCACCCGCACCAGTTTTGAACTGGCCGGCAAACGCTTGTCGGCGGATGTGATCAATATTTCCGCCTCCACCAGCGCCACCAAAAAAGGTGAATCGCTGCTCGATACCGGTCAGACGCTGGCGGCTATGCAGCCGCATGTGCTGGTGATTCGCCATGGCGTATCCGGCGCCTGCGAGTTTCTGGCCGACTACCTGGATAACACCTCGATTGTAAATGCCGGCGACGGCTCGCATGAACACCCGACCCAGATCCTGACCGATTTACTGACCCTGCGCTGCGCCGGCGGCTATATCGGCAAGACCATGACCATCGTCGGCGATATCGCCCATTCCCGCGTGGCCCGTTCGCATCTGCTGGCCGCCAAACTGATGGGCTACCATATCCGTCTGGTCGCTCCCAAGACGCTGCTGCCCGCCGAGGTGGAGCGTTATGGTTGTGAGGTGTTTCATGCGTTCGATGACGCCATTCCGGGCTCGGATATTCTGTATATGCTGCGCGTGCAGACCGAGCGTTTGACCGATAATTGCTGTTTCCCGTCCATCCGCGAATACCACGAAGCCTACGGTTTGAATCGAACACGTTTAGATGCAGCCGCCGATGGCTGTCTGGTGATGCATCCGGGGCCAATGAATCGCGGCGTTGAAATCGCTACCGACGTGGCCGATTCAGCCCGCGCCCTGATTCTCGATCAGGTCGAGCATGGCGTGGCGATTCGCATGGCGGTGCTGACAGCCCTGTGCGGCGGCCAGCAGCATCTGGGTCGCCCCGGTCGCAGCAAACAAATGGTGATGGAAGCCATGCACGGACAGGGGAGCTTGTTATGAGTAAGGCTGATCTGCTGATTCGCGGCGGACGCGTGATTGACCCGGCCAGTGGCATGGATGAGGTCTGCGATGTATGGGTGACGGATGGCCGGATTGCCGGTCTCGGCGCATTCAGCGCCCGGGCGCATGAGACGATTGATGCCAGCGGCCAGATCGTCTGTCCGGGACTGATTGATATGCATGTGCATCTGCGCGAGCCGGGCCAGGAATGGAAAGAGGATATTGAATCCGGTTCCCGCGCTGCGGTGGCCGGCGGCGTCACCACCATGTGTTGCATGCCCAATACCGGCCCGCATATCGACCATGCCGGAATCGCGCTTCAGATCATCGCGCGCGCATCTCAGGTGGGATTATGTAATGTGCATCCGATTGGCGCAGTCACGAAGAATCTGGACGGCCAGGAGCTGACCGAAATGCGCGAATTATCCCGCGCCGGTTGCGTGGCATTTTCCGATGATGGCATGCCGATCTGGCATGCCGGCGTGATGCGCAAGGCGCTGGAATATGCATCCAGTTTCGATTTCATGGTGATTCAGCATGCCGAGGAGCCGGCTCTGACGAAAGGCGGTGCGATTAATGAAGGCTGGGTGTCCACCCAACTCGGCGTCACCGGCATGCCGGTGGAGGGTGAAGACGCCATGATTGCCCGCGACATTATGCTGGCGCGCCGCATCGATGCCCGTTATCACGTCGCCCATATTTCATCCCGGGGCGCCGTCGATCTGGTGCGCGCGGCACAGGCCGAAGGGTTAAAGATAACGACGGAAGCGGCCCCCCATCATTTTGCCCTGACCGAAGCAGAGGTGCTGGGCTTCAATGCCGATGCCAAAATGAGTCCGCCGCTGCGCACCGAAGCAGACCGGCTAGCCGTGATTGAGGGGTTGCGGGACGGCACGATTGATGTGATTGCCACCGACCATGCCCCGCACCATGAAGATGACAAACGCTGCGGTCTGTCCTGTGCCGCTTTCGGCATAGTCGGGCTGGAAACGATGTTGCCGGTGTCCCTGCAGCTGGAGCGCGACGGGGTGTTATCCATGTCCGGGTTGCTGGCCAAGATGACCTCGAATCCGGCTCGTTTGCTGGGACTGGATAGTGGTACGTTGGCTGTCGGCGCCAGCGCTGATATCACCCTGTTTGATCCGGATGCTGTCTGGACAGTGGATCGCAATAAACTGGTTTCCAAAGGCAAGAATACCCCGTGGCACGGCAAGGAAATGACCGGGCAGGTGCGCCATACCCTGAAAGCCGGGCGGGTTGTCTATGCCGAAGGTGCAGTGCGTGGCTAAGGATTCGAGCCCTGCGATTTTCGAGGAACAGGCTGAACTGATAGCCCATGTCACCCATCCGGGTGATCAGTTCGTGATGCGCCTGCTGGCGCCGAAAACAGCCGCTGCGGCGCGCCCCGGTCAGTTTGTGCATATACGCGTATCTCCTGAACGGGCGCTGCGCCGACCGATTTCGATTATGCTGACCGACCCGGAACGCGGCACGGTGGATTTGCTCTACAAGGCCATTGGCGAGGGTACGCATTTACTGGCTCAAAGAACGGTCGGAGAGACAATCCCGATGCTCGGGCCGATTGGCCGGGCCTTTGATTTGTCGGATACTGCCAAACGCTATGTACTGATTGGTGGTGGCGTCGGTATTCCACCGATGATTTTTGCCGCTGATGCCTTGCAGGGCCAGGCTGATTGCGTGGTCTTTGCCGGCTCGGAAGTTGCATTTCCCTTTGCCCTGAAACCGTCCACCATGTTGCTGCCGGGCGTCAGCGGCAATGCGATTTTATCCATCACCTCGCTGGAAGAACGCGATATTCCCTGCCGGCTGGCGTCCAATGCAGGCCTGTATGGATGCTATGAAGGTCATGTGCCGAATCTGGCGCATGATTACCTGAGCGCACTGGCGGACGCCGAACGCGCCCGCTGCGTACTGCTCTCCTGCGGCCCGCATCCGATGCTGCATGCGGTGGCCCGGCTGGGTCGCGAGTTGGATGTGCCCACCTTCCTGAGTCTGGAAGAGCACATGGCCTGCGCCATTGGCGGTTGTGCCGGCTGTGTCGTCAAAACCGTGGAGCAGGGGCAGGAAACGTACCGTCGCGTCTGTGTCGACGGGCCGGTGTTCGCGGCGGAGCTGCTACCCGAATTCGCCTGAGCCGGAGCATCGCTGTTGATTACTTGTCCGGCGTCAGGAATGGTTTAACCAGATCCAGTGGAAACACAATGGTTGAGGATTTGTCGCCGGCGATTTCCGTCAGGGTTTGCAAATAGCGTAGCTGGATAGCCTGCGGCTGTCGGGCCAGTATCTCGGCTGCCTCCACCAGTTTTTCCGCCGCCTGCATTTCACCCTGGGCATGGATGATTTTGGCGCGGCGTTCGCGTTCCGCTTCGGCCTGTTTGGCGATGGCGCGGATCATGCTCTCGTCCAGATCAATATGCTTGATCTCCACATTGGCCACCTTGATACCCCATATATCGGTCTGGGCATCGAGAATTTGCTGCACATCGGAATTCAGCCGGTCGCGTTCAGCCAGCATTTCGTCCAGTTCGTGCTGACCGAGCACACTACGCAAGGTCGTTTGCGCCAGCTGACTGGTGGCTTCGAAAAAGTGTTCCACATTGATAATGGCTTTCTGAGGATCAATAACCCGAAAATAGATCACTGCATTGACCTTGACCGACACATTATCGCGCGAAATTACATCCTGACTCGGCACATCGAATACCAGCGTCCGTAAATCCACCCGCACCATTTGCTGAATTACCGGGATGACCAGAATCAGGCCCGGCCCTTTTACTTTCCAGAAGCGTCCCAGCATAAAAATGACGCCGCGCTCATATTCGCGCAGCACCCGCAATGCGCTGAAAATAAGAATCAGGATGA
>CAZXAI010000019.1:4873-15558 GCA_964638265.1 uncultured Zetaproteobacteria bacterium | reverse complement strand
CCGGAGGCAAAACAGACTCAGGCCTCATTCCCCAAAGCCGGCACGGTAGAGGATGATGATGTATGGGAAGAATTTTAATGCATAACACGAATAAGAGAGAAAGACAGTAACAGCTCACCATCTGTGGTGAACGGTATTGATTGATCATCGCCATCGGCGATTGGTATAGGAGAAACGTATGAGAAAGAATTTACCGGTAACAGACCATGAAGTAGTCATGACCGAAGGACAGGTGATTATTTCAGAGACTGATCTGAAAGGCATTATCACCGAAGTCGATCAGGATTTTATAGATATCAGCGGCTTCTCCCGTGACGAGCTGGTTGGAAAAAATCATAACCTGATCCGCCATCCGGATATGCCGGCTTCGGCCTTTCAATGGCTATGGGATACCATACGGGCTGGCGAGCCGTGGACGGGCATCGTCAAAAATCGCTGTAAGGACGGCAGCTTTTACTGGGTGCATGCCAATGTGACGCCGATCTTCGATCAGGGCGAAATCACCGGTTATGTATCGGTGCGCACCAAACCATCGCGGGAGGATATTGATGCGGCGGCAGCATTGTATGAGGCAATCAATGCCGGCAAGGTGGTGCTGGGCAAACAAACGCTGCTGCAAAAAATGAACATTCTCAGCCGCATGAAGGTATGGCATAAAATAGCCGCCACGCTTGCGCTGACAGCACTATTATTGAGCGGCTCATGGTGGATCGCCTTGCAGGGCTTGTCGAACTCGCACGACAGCTTTCTGATGGCCAATAATGACAGAGCCGTCGCGCTGGCCGCTGCGGATATCAACACGGAGATTCTGGCTATCATGGTGGACTTGAAGAAAACGCTGACCAGTTCGAATCCGGATTATGATCACAACCATCAGTTTATGGTGAACAAACTCCAGGCCATCGACAAGAGCATTGCCATCATCACATCCGCTGATCTGGGCGAACAGGAGCGCACAGCTGCCAACGCCGCCCTGGCTGCCACGCACGCCTACATCAACGGCACGATCAAGCCGCTGCTGGCCGCCACCCAGGCCAATCAGCGTGGCGAATATGATGATGGCGTATTCGCCGACACGGTGATCCATATGGATAACGCAGCCTTCAGCCGTTTGCAGAAAGCGAGCCATGCTTTCCGCCAGATCCAGGCCGATACCAGCCGTCAGGAGAGCCAGGCGGGTACGGCGCAGTATCAGCAGATCAAGCAGCTGTCCATGCTCTCTGTCGGCATTTCCATATTGCTGGCCTTGATCTTTTCCACCCTGCTGATTCGCAACTTCAGCCGGCGTTTGCGTTATACCACCAAGAACCTGGCCCATATTGCCGAGGGTAATTATTTCGACTGGGTGATTGTGGATAACAATGATGAGATCGGCTCCATGCTGGCCGGGCTGAAATCCATGCAGATTCGCCAGGGTTATACGGTGCAGAAAATTGAGGAGCAGGCGCGGGAAGCCCTGCAGATCAAGGTGGCGCTGGATCAGGTCTCTTTGCCGGTGCAGATCGCCGATGCGGATTACCGCCTGTTTTATATGAATGACGCAGCGCGGAAGATGTTTGGCGATTATCGCGATGCATTCGGTCAGGTGATAAACGACTTCAACCCGGACAAGTTGTTAGGCTCCTGCATCGATATCTTCCATAAAGATCCATCCCACCAGCGCCGTATGCTCGATGGCTTGACCGGTTCCATGACGACGGGTGACCTGGTATTCGGTGGTGATCTGGTGGTACAGGTCACGGCCACACCGGTGCTGGATGAATCCGGAACTCGTATTGCTACGGTGGCGGAATGGCGGGATCGCAGCGCCGAAGTGATAGCCGAAAAAGAAGTGGGCGAGATTGTCACGGCCGCGCAACATGGTGATCTGAGTCAGCGCATCAGCCTGGAGGGCAAGCAGGGTTTCTTTATCGATCTGTCCAATGCATTGAATGCGCTGACGGCCACAGTGGAGCAGGCCGTGGATGATACGGTGGCCGGGCTATCGGCGCTGGAAGCCGGCGATCTGACCTATCGAATCAACACCGATTATAAAGGTAAATTCAATGATATCAAACAGTCGGCCAATAATACGGCGGCTAAACTTGCCGAAGTGATCGGTAATGTGAACGCCTCGGCTGAAGAGGTCAGTATCGGCGCCGGTGAAATTTCCGAAGGCAATAATACGCTGAGTTCCCGCACCCAGGAGCAGGCGGCAGCACTGGAAGAAACTGCCGCCAGTATCGAGGAAATTACCGGCACCGTGCAACAAACCGCCGATAATTCCCGTCAGGCCAATCAACTGGCCGCCGATGCCAGAGATCAGGCAGAGAATGGCGGCCAGGTAGCCGATCAGGCGGTTCAGGCGATGGCCGAGATCAATGCCAGCAGCCGCAAGATTGCCGATATTATCGGCGTGATTGATGAGATCGCCTTCCAGACCAATTTATTGGCCCTGAACGCGGCGGTGGAAGCAGCCCGCGCCGGCGAACAGGGACGCGGTTTTGCCGTGGTGGCCGGTGAAGTGCGCACGCTGGCGCAACGATCCGCCGAAGCGGCCAAGGAAATCAAGACCTTGATCAACAGCAGTGTGGAGAGCGTGGATGCAGGCACCAAACTGGTGGATGAATCGGGTACGGCGCTCAATGATATTCGTGGCGCGGTGGCCAAAGTCAGCGACATTATTGCTGAAATCGCGGCCGCCAGCGTGGAGCAGACCTCCGGCATTGATCAGATTAACAAGGCCATTGCCCAGCTCGATGCCGGCACCCAGCAGAATACCGCCATGGTGGAAGAATCCGCTGCCGCCAGCCAGCGCCTGAACGATCAGGCCGCCGAACTGCGTCAGCAGGTATCCATCTTCCGGCTGGATTGATGGCGTTGTTGGTAGCATCAAAGTCGGTGCCACAGATGAACGCAGATGAACGCAGATGAAGGTCAAAGGCAGAAGCAGGAATGGGTTTTATGATGATATGGATTGATTTTGATGTTTGTTTTTATCCGTGTTTATCTGCGTTCATCTGTGGCTAAAAAAAGTTTTATGATTGTGTTTGATATAGTGAGGTGATGATGAGCGATGTAAGTAAAAAAGATGATTCGCTGGACTGGATCAAGGGCACCGAGCCGGAACCGGTCGAGACCGAAGCCGATGTATCCGGTGATATCGTGCTGGAAGGCGTACTCGGTATCGCCGAAGCCGAAGCCATGCACCATAGCCTGACCCGGGTGCTGGACGCCCATGTCGATATTGTGATGCACAGTGAAAACCTGAGCCGGGTTGATGCTGCCGGAGCGCAATTGCTATATGCCTTTGTCAAGGAAGCCAAAAAGCGCGCACTCAATGTAACATGGCAATCCGTATCGGATCCGCTGCGTGAAAGCGCAACCACCCTGGGGCTGATCACAGGTATGGGTTTTGCTGATGAAACGTGATGTGTTCGGACTGAGCCATGCCGGAGAATAAACGCGAATTCTCCTATACGCGCAAGGATTTCAATCACCTGTGTGCACTGGTGGATCGCCATACCGGCATTCAATTGGGCGAGGGCAAAGAGGATATGCTTTACGGGCGCTTGTCACGCCGCTTGCGCAAAGTGGGGCTGGACTCATTCAAAGCCTATATTGAGATGCTGGAGCAGGATAGCGACAGCGATGAGTTCGGTGAGTTCATCAATGCGGTGACCACCAATCTGACATCGTTTTTTCGCGAGAGTCATCATTTTGACTATTTGAAAAACACCGTGCTGCCGGGACTGATGCAGCGCAATCGCAACAGTCGCCGCATTCGTATCTGGTCGGCAGGCAGTTCCACCGGCGAGGAGCCCTATTCGATTGCCATCACGGTGGCTGAAACCATGCCGCCGGGCTGGGATGTTAAAATCCTGGCCACCGATCTGGATACCGATGTATTGGCGCATGGCGAACGCGGCGTATATGATGATAACCGGGTGGAAGGACTGGATCGCGCCATTGTACAACGCTGGTTTGTCAAAAACAGAAATCAGCCGGGTAAAGTGCGTGTAAAACCGGAATTGCAGGAACTGATTTACTTTCGCCAGCTTAATCTATTGCAGCCATGGCCCATGAAAGGGCCGATAGATATTATATTCTGTCGCAATGTGATTATCTACTTTGATATGCCGACCAAACAGAAGCTGATGAATCGTTATGCCGATATGTTGCCCGATGGCGGTCATTTATTTCTCGGTCACTCCGAGGCCATGAATAATATGAGCAACCGCTTTGCCCTGTGCGGCAAATCCGTGTATATCAAGGGGGGAGTCACATGATACACCACAACGGTGATATGCCGGCGATTCAGGCCACCGGCCTGACGGAACAATAACGATGGCCATTCCTGTTGCTTCCCGCCTGCCCGGTTTTGAGCATATCAATACCTATTATGATAAGGTGCATAATATTCCCACGGCCAAGCTGTTGCCCGGTGAATATTATGTCACCACCAAAGCAGAAGCGGTGGTCACTGTGCTGGGTTCATGCGTATCGGCCTGTATCCGGGATCGTGTGTTCGGCATTGGCGGCATGAATCACTTTATGCTGCCCATTCACGAAGGCGAACGCAGCACATGGCAGGGTAGCGTGGTGGATCATATCACCCGTTTTGGCAACTATGCCATGGAGCATCTGATTAACGATATTCTCTCGCATGGCGGCATGCGCAAGAATCTGGAAGTGAAGGTATTCGGCGGCGGACGTATTGTGCAGGGCTTGTCGGACATCGGCGCCTGCAATGCCCGTTTTGTGCTGTCCTATCTGCAAGAGGAAGGCTTGCCGGTGCTGACCCAGGATTTGAATGGCAACTATCCACGTAAAATCTACTACTTCCCCAAAACAGGACGGGTGCTGATGAAGAAACTGGCCAGCTTGCACAATAACACCCTGATTGAACGTGAGAAAAAATATTTCCGTGCGATTGAAGATCAGCCGGTCGGCGGCGAGGTCGATCTGTTTTGAATCTTGTAATCAAAAACAAAGGCTTGGAGCCACCGATGAACACGGATGAACGCAGATATATGCCAAGGGCGAGTGTATGAACATAAACGGTTTTGATTGTTATCTGTGTGTATCTGCGTCCATCTGTGGCTTAAAAAGAAGGTTATCATAATGGCGAAGATAAAAGTGTTGATTATTGATGATTCGGCTCTGGTGCGTCAGATGTTGACGACGATTTTTGACAAGGCGGCCGATATCGAGGTGGTGGGTACAGCCCAGGATCCCATTATCGCCCGCAACAAGATCAAACAGTTAAATCCGGATGTGCTGACACTGGATGTGGAAATGCCGCGCATGGACGGCCTGACCTTCCTGTCCAACCTGATGCGTTTAAGGCCGATGCCGGTGGTGATGGTATCATCATTAACCCAGAAGGGTGCGGATGTGACGCTGGATGCACTGGCGCTGGGGGCGGTTGATTTTGTCAGCAAGCCATCGGCGCTGGGGCGCGATCTGGAAAAATATGCCGATGAAATCATCGCCAAGGTACGCATGGCTGCCGGAGCGCGGGTAACGGCGGTGAAGCATCACAGTGCGGCACATGCCACAGGCCGCTCCACTCAGGTGGATCCCAGCAAATCTGCAGATGCCGTACTATCCAAGACAACCGGACGCAGACATTTCAGAACCACGGAAAAAATCGTGGCGCTGGGCGCATCCACCGGCGGTACGGAAGCCACAGCGCAGGTATTGACGATGCTGCCTTCCGGTTTCCCCGCCATTGTGATTTCCCAGCACCTGCCGGCGGCATTCAGTGCATCGTATGCAGACCGGCTGGATCGAAACTGCCAGATGAAAGTCAAGCTGGCCGAACATGGCGAACAGATTATTCCCGGCCATGTCTATCTGGCGCCGGGTGAACAGCATTTAATCGTGAAACGCGACGGGGCCCGTTATGTGTGCAGTCTCAATGATGGCCCGCCGGTCAACCGGCACAGGCCCTCGGTGGATGTGATGTTTCGTTCGGTAGCCCAGAATGTTGGCCCCAATGCCATTGGCGTGATGCTCACCGGCATGGGTGCGGACGGGGCCGAAGGCATGAAAGAAATGCTCGATGCCGGCGCCTACACCCTGATTCAGGATGAGGCGACCAGCGTAGTCTGGGGCATGCCGGGCTCAGCCTACAAGCTGGGCGCGGCGAAGGATGTGAAGCCATTGGGCAAGATCGCCCCCACCCTGCTGGCGCATCTGGATTAGATGCGGCTGAAATGAATAGATGTGCAACGCCTGGCGAGATCATGCCGACATGAATGCTCCGGTGGAAATCATCCTGGTGCAGCATCATACCGGCGAGGGGCTGGCTGACGTGAAAGCGCTGCTGGCCCATGTCGCCTGCGCTGTCGTAGAAACCAGCCATACCGCAGTGACGACGGGCTCCTTAACAGCCTATACGAATGTTGCGCTGATTGTTATCGATGTCGATCCGGCCGGAAACGCCATGCACACCATCCAGGCCATTCAGGCCAGTCAGCAATTTTCCAATACTGCAATCGTAACGCTGCTGGACGCCCGGATGGCTGAACTGACGGGCAGACAATATCGGGAGCTGGGCGTGCAAGCCATGCTGACACTGCCGTTGCAGCCGGATATGTTTCAGCTCAAAGTAGCGACGCTGCTTGAACTCTACCGTTTGAAAAAACACTGTGCCGACCAGAACAGCTTGCAGAAAAAACTGCAGATGGAGCACAGCCTGTTATATAAAATGGTGCATGCATCACCTTTCGGCATGATGGTGACGGATCAGGATGCGGTGATTCAAGGGGTCAATACCGCCTTATGCCGGCAGGCCGGCTACAGTATGGAGGCGATCATCGGGCAGCCCGCCCGGCTAAAGTTTGGCAACCACACACAGGATTTTTATGATCAGGTGTGGTCATCTGTTAAAAACACGGGCGAATGGGAAGGCGAAGTATTCAATCAAGATCCCCAGGGAGCCACCTGTTCCGAGTGGTTGAAAATCGTATCCTTGCATGATGCGGAGGGCAATATTGACGGCTATATGTGGTCGTTTCTTGATGTTGCAGTGCAGTCACAGGCCAACCAGCGACTCTATCACCTGGCCCATCATGATGCGCTGACCGGCCTGCCCAACCGGAACAAATTCAGCGAACGGCTGACAGCGGAACTGTTGAATGCCCAACGCAGACAAACAATTTTAGCCGTGCTGTTTCTGGATATTGATCACTTTAAAAACATCAATGATTCTCTGGGTCATGATGTGGGTGATCTGCTACTGAAAGAAGTATCCCGCATCCTGACCGGATGCGTGCGCAAGAACGATATGATTGCACGCCAGGGCGGCGATGAGTTTATCGGCATTCTGGTCGATCTGAGACATGCTGAAGATGCAGCCGTGGTCGCGGGCAAGATACTGACAGCCTTACAGCATCCGATGAATATTTGCGGCCACCAGCTGTTTATTTCCAGCAGCATTGGCATCAGCATCTATCCGAATGATGCCGAGAATGTGGAAGGCCTGATCAAACATGCTGATTCTGCCATGTATCAGGCCAAGGAAGGCGGCAGGGGCAGCTATCACTTTTATACCGATGAACTGCATCGCTTCTATGAACGACGTTTTGCGATTGAAACCCATCTGCGCAGTGCCCTGGAACACCATGAATTCGAACTGTTTTATCAGCCGCAGATTGATCTGGCCAGCCGCAAACTGGTGGGGGCGGAAGCATTGATCCGCTGGCATTCGGCCGCATTGGGTAATGTATCCCCCGCTGAGTTTATTCCGGTCGCAGAAGAAAGCGGCTTGATTATCGACATTGGTAAATGGGTATTACAAACAGCATGCGAACAACTCAAACGATGGAATGGTGCCGGCTACGCGCAGATTATGCTCGGGATAAACCTCTCCAGCGTCCAGTTTCGCGAACCCGGATTTATCAATACCCTGATTAACACCATCGGCCGGAGCGGGGCATCGCCCAATTATATTGATCTGGAACTGACCGAACGGATTATCATGAAAGAGGATGATGCGACCATCCGTACCCTGAATGAAATTCATGAGTGCGGTATCCACCTGTCCGTTGATGATTTTGGTTCGGGTTATTCATCCATGAGTTATCTGAAAAAATTTCCCATTGATACATTGAAGGTGGATCGTTCCTTTATTACCGACATCACCAGCAATGCCGATGACGCCGTCATTGTATCGGCCATGATTAATCTCGGTCATAGTCTGGGGCTGACCGTGATTGCCGAGGGGGCTGAGGAAGTCGAACAGGTCGAGTGGTTACGGCAGCATGGTTGTGATGAAATCCAGGGCTACTATTTCAGCAAACCGCTCCCCGCTCCGGAGATGGAATCCTATATGAAAAAAACCGGCATACTCCACCGTAGCGTTGTGCTCGATCCTGATGTGTTGTTAAAACACACGCAGATCAACGGCACGGGCATTGAGCAGGTGTGAACGGTGAGATCAATTGAGACAATAACAGATGAGGTAAGAGCTATGTCAAACAGTAATGAAGCAGCACTATCACAATCCATGACCGTTGTATTGCGGGATATGCAAGAGAGCATGTCCGGCGAAATCAGCGCCATTTGCAGTCAGACCAATCAGATTGAGTCACTGCTTAAAGACGCGATTGCATCGCTGCATAGCGCTTTTGAGTCGATCCATGCGGCCTCCGATCAACAAATGAAAACGATGACGGCGCTGATGATGGATGTGACAGGCGCTGGTGATGAGCAAAATATCTTCCAGAAAGCGGAAGATTCCAGTCAAATTCTAACGCGCCTGATTGATGCCTTATTACTCAGCAGTAAAAACAACCTGCACGCCCTGACCTCCATGGATGTGATGCAGAAACGCATGAACACCATGTTGACCAATGAAGGCGAGCAGCGCGACTTGATCCGGCGCATTGGCGCTTGCAGTGACGCCGATGTGATTGATGCAGCAGTGCTGCGCGATCTGGTGGCGCAGCTGCGCGAAAAGCAGGCGGAGCACCTGGACTATGCCTCCACCACAGTGCGCAAGTTCATGAAAGCGCACCAGTTGATTGATTCGATTGCCTCCAAAGATATGGGCGAGGTATTTGCGGCCAAGGAAAAGGTGGAAGAAATTCTAAAACATTTTTTCCAGATCAATGAAATGGTGACGGACTGCCGGGTGGAGGTGAATCAGATCAATGCCGATATGCGCCAGCACCTGGGGGCAGCCATCCGGGCGCTGCAATTTGAAGATATCGCCACCCAAAGCCTGGGCCATACAGACCGTCACCTGGGGCGTATGGCCGGCATGGTGGCCATTTTAACCGATGGACTGGATGGGCTGGATCAACCGGACATCACGATTGAGGACTATGTTATGCGTATTGCCGCGATTCACGCCGCCATGGCGGCCTACCATCAGACCTTACAGCTGGAGGACAGCAATCCGGTGTCGCAGGAAAGCATGGATGAAGGCGATATTGACCTGTTTTAACATGAAACAACGCGCATGGACTTTTTCCACCCCGTGGTATGAAAGGGGTGGAAAAAGTCCATGCGCGTTAGTCAGCTGTTCATCAGTGCCGCGAAGCGATCGAACAGATAATCCGCATCCTGCGGGCCGGGACTGGCTTCGGGATGATATTGCACCGAGAACACCGGTTTATCTATCACCCTTAAGCCTTCAATCGTACCGTCAAACAACGAGCGGTGAGTGATTTCGACATGATCAGGGATATGCTCATCGGCGACCGCAAAACCGTGGTTCTGGCTGGTGATCTCGATTTTTCCGGTGGTTTCATCCCGCACCGGATGATTGCCGCCGCGATGCCCGAACTTGAGCTTGAAGGTGGATAGCCCGAGCGCCTGAGACAATAGCTGGTGACCCATGCAGATACCGAACATCGGCGTGTCCGAATCCAGTAATGCCCGAATCGTATCGACTGCATAACTCACGGCGGCCGGATCGCCCGGCCCGTTGGAGAGGAAAATGCCGTCCGGGTTCAGCGCCAGCACATCAGCGGCAGATGTAGATGCCGGTACGATGGTGACGTTCATACCACGATCGGCCAGTTTACGAAAAATATTGTATTTACAGCCAAAGTCGAATGCCACCACATGCTTGCTGGTAGCGGGATGTTGATAATCGGCGGCATCCAGATCGTAGCTGCCCTGCTGCCACTGATGCTGTGTGTTGCAACTGACCTGACCAACCAGATCACGCCCGTCCAGGCCGGGCCATGCGGCGGCCATTGCGATGGCATCAGATTCGGATATGCCATCGGAAGCAAGCACGCCGTTTTGCGCACCATGGTCACGCAAGTGCCGCACCAGCGCCCGTGTATCAATGCCGGCAATGCCGACGATGCCATGATCCGCCAGCCAGGCATTCAAATCGCCTTCTGCCCGGTAGTTCGAAGTGATACGGGCCGGGGCGCGCACAATGCAAGCACGCACTGCAATCGAATCAGACTCCATATCATGCCGGTTGATGCCGACATTACCGATATGCGGATAGGTAAAGGTGATCATCTGGTCGGTGTAAGAAGGATCGGTGAGAATTTCCTGATAACCGGTCATCGACGTATTAAAGCAGACTTCGCCCACTGTATGGCCGGTTGCACCCATGGCATCGCCGCGAAAAACACGTCCGTCTGCCAGCGCCAGTATCGCCCCGGTTGCCGTCTCAGTCGTGGTATCCGCCATCTACGATCACCTCTCAGCTGGTATAACTAACGCGCATG
>CAZXAI010000019.1:0-4773 GCA_964638265.1 uncultured Zetaproteobacteria bacterium | reverse complement strand
GTCGTGGTATCCGCCATCTACGATCACCTCTCAGCTGGTATAACTAACGCGCATGCGCACGAATGCGCCGCAGAGTACGGAATCCATGCCTCAAAGTCGAGTTGAAAGCACAGTGCGCCCATCACGCCAATCGCCGTTGCAGTAAAAAGTGGATTGGCTCAGCAGCAATAGCTATCGTTACGACCATGCTATTACCCCCCTCGCTCCGCCGCCAATCCGTTGCACTGTTTTTCGCCATCTTGGCGGGGATGCTGATATCCACGGGCGGCAGCGCCACAGCAGCAGAACTACAAACGCCATCGCCGGTACAGCAGGAGTGTAGCCGCATTGGCCATAAACTGGGCAGCGTGTCGATTCGCGACTGCCTGGCCAGACAGCTGACAGACACCGGCGCGCGCTCGGTCAAAGGTCAGGCGATTCTGATGAAAGAGTATCCGCCGCTGCCAGGACGCAAACCCATCGGACGGGTGCTGCTGATTGGCGGCACGCATGGCGATGAATATGCTGCGGTCAGCATCGTCTTCAAATGGATGCAAACGCTGGATCAATACCATTCCGGCATGTTTCACTGGCATGTCACGCCCTTGCTCAATCCGGACGGCTTACTGCTGCATCGCCCGTCGGTACGCCTCAATGCCAATGGCGTTGATCTCAATCGCAATATGCCATCGCCGGACTGGTACAGGCAAACAGCCGCATACTGGAAAAGCAGACATTATGATCCCCGCCGTTATCCCGGCACCGCACCGTTGAGTGAGCCCGAAAGCCGGTGGCTCTATGAAGAAATTCGCAGTTTTAAACCCGATGCCATTGTATCCGTGCATGCCCCTTATGGCCTACTGGATTTTGACGGCCCGCCGGAAGGCCCGCGCGATATCGGTTACCTGCACCTGAAACTGATCGGCGTGTATCCCGGATCGCTGGGCAACTTTGCCGGCATCCAGCATCATATTCCGGTCATTACGGCAGAATTGCCACATGCCGGCATTATGCCGTCCAGACAACAAATATCGCACATGTGGAGCGACCTGATCCATTGGCTGCGTCATAACATTCCCAAGCAGGAAACTGTCCGGGCCTACGCATCTTTCGATGCCGTCAGCGATGAACTGACCGCCTCATCGCCGGCGCCCGAACATCATGCTGCACATTCCGCTGTAGTACCGGCCAAGCTCTCGAAGCCGGTCTCGGAAGTACATATCCACAGCAAGGCCATCAACTGATGCAACAAACACTCGCAGCCCTGCTGCTGTTGATACTCATGACAACCATCAGCCCATGGCAATCGACAGATGCGGCGACCGGCAGCATGAGCAAACAGCAGGCTTACCAGCTACTCAAAGCCGGCAGCAGCACGCGCGTGCAATCACTGCCCGACGGCGATAGAGAAATACTGCTGGCCACACTGGCGCTGGACGCAGGCCGAACCAATGAGGCCATCCGGATTCTCAGTCGTCTCGATATGAAACAGCACCCGCTGGCAGCCGTCATCCGGGCTGAAGCATACCGTCAGCAATCGGTCGCAGCGGCCCGGCGCGCCGGTCACTATGCCCATGCTGTCTCCGGCGATATCAGCAGACTGCAAAACGCGCGCTTCAATACTGGCCTGGCCCAGGCGGAAAAACGATTGCAGGCATTTATGAGCGGCCATGCAATACGCCAAGCCGTCAGAGCCCGCCATGCCAGTACGGCCAGTGCCAGCAGGGGCAGGCTGCCGGATTCGGTTCGCCGGGCCATCAGTGCATGGCGCAGGGATTGGGAATCGCGCAATGGGGACGCCTATCTCAGCCACTACCATCCGGACTTCCGCAGCAATAAATACGATTTCACATCGTGGTCAGCCTATAAGCGTCGCATCAACAGTCGAAAAAAATATATCCGCGTTAGCCTGTCGGATATAAACGTGCTGCGGGGGCCGGAGCAGATTGCGCAGGGAGAGGCGATACTGGTGAGCTTCAAACAGCAGTACCAATCGAGCAATTATACCGCCAACAGCCGCAAGCAGCTGTATCTGGTACGCCGGAGTGGCGGCGACAAATGGCTGATTATGTATGAAGGCGAAGCCTCTCGCCCCTACCACCGGAGCCGCTCCAAAGCGACCAGTCCAGACGCGAGTCACAGCAACCGCGCATTCACAGCCGCAGGGGCATGGGTCATCAACCTCGGCTCCTTTGATGCCGCTGCCAATGCAGAGCACATGGCATCGGGCATTCAACTCAGCGGCGCCCGTCATCCTTTTGTATCCAGCCTCTCGGTCGGCGGTAAACACATACACCGCGTTCGCATCGGCTTTTACAGCAGTAGACATGACGCGCTAACAGCCATGCACCAGCTCTGTCCTCAACTCGGCCTCAGCGACTGCTGGCCGGAACAGGTGAAACCGTGATCGGGCTCAGCTAAACGCCATGCACCGTCTCTTGCGCCGACAGCGCATCCTGTTCTCCGACAAGTATGGCTGGCGGGATCAGATATGTAATGAATTGAGCCGATGGCGCTATATTCCCTGCTTCAACAGTTTCCCTGTCGCGGATCTGCAGGCATTTGATATCCTCATGCCGCAGCATTTGACCGACATCACCTACCTGATCAACCGCCATCCTGAACTGAACGGCAACACATGTTTTATCCCGCCGCTGTCGGCATTACAAACATGCAACGATAAAATGTTATTCAATCAGTTTATGATCGCATCGGGATACGGGGCTATGATCCCGCATGTCACCGGCACGCTGTCCTTCCCTTATATCCTAAAAAAACGCATTGATGAATTCGGTGCACGTTCGCGCATCATCCGCGACAGCAGGGAAGAAAAAACCTTCAGCCAGTTCATTGATTCCGAAGACTATTACAGGCAGGAATATATTGCCGGATACGATGAATTCACCACGCATATTCTGATGGTGGACGGCCATATTGTATTCCATGCGACCCTTCAATTCACCTTCACAACGGCATTGTTTGTCAAAGGCGTGGGCTGTAAGGCGACAGGCGGAAAGCGTGTGCCCTGCCCTCAAATCAACACATTCGCCGCTATTCTGAACGACTTGCAGTTTGAAGGTTTGTGCTGTTTCAACTATAAATTCATTCATGATCAGGTAAAGGTATTCGAAGTGAACCCCCGGTATGGCGGCTCGCTCACCCGGTTCCTGCCTGAGATGATTAACATATACAGCACATTATTGAGCCATCATTGACTACCATGCAGCCAGCCGCATCGCGACATGCACCGGAGATATTGTGACATGACAGATAGAGAAGATGCCAGGGCATTCATTCGTTCCGACATATCCATTGCCGCCAGAGTCACGCCTGTTGACCAGGCGCCGCTGGATGTGATGGTGCTCGACCTGAGCATGAATGGCATTCTGGTGCAAACCGCTGAATCATTGCCTATGGGGAGTCAGTGCCGGGTCGAGATATTAATCGGCCACTATATGCATGAATTGCCTCTGTGCGCTGAAGGCATTGTCATCCGGGCCATCGACAACAAAGTGGCGATATGCTTTAACACGATTGGCATTGAAACCTCGGCAGAGTTCGAGAGCCTGATCCTGTTTCATTCGGATAACCCTGAACAGTGTTTACAGGAATTCAAAAAAATCAAAGCCGACCGCCACGCGGATTCAGAGCAGCAGCATGGCTAAATCGATATTTGTCTGTCAAAGCTGCGGCGCAGAGCATCGCAAGTGGATCGGGCAGTGTCCGGATTGTGGCGAGTGGAATTCAATCGCGGAACAGGTGATTGAAGCTGCCGCCGCGCGCTCCACGGGCAAGGGCAAGCTACTGGTCACAACATCCATTACCGATATCAGCGGCAAAGACTGCCCGCGTCGCTCCACCGGCATAGATGAACTCGATCGCGTACTGGGTGGCGGCCTGGTGCCCGGCTCCGCCGTATTGATCGGCGGCGACCCCGGCATCGGCAAATCCACCGTGCTATTGCAGGCCGCCGCCAAACTGGCAGCCAACAAACAATCCGGGCCGGTGCTCTATATTACCGGTGAGGAATCGGTGCAACAGGTGCATTTGCGCGGTGAGCGCATTCACGCCCTGCATGCGGATCTGCTGCTGGTATCCGCCTGCGAACTGGAATCGATGCTGGCCACCATCGACAACATCAAGCCGTCCGCAGTCATCGTCGATTCGATTCAAACCACCGTCAGCAACCGCTTAAGCAGCGCGCCGGGTACGGTGTCGCAGGTGCGCGACTGCTCGGCCAATCTGATTCAGAATGCCAAGCTGCATGGTCATGCCCTGATTCTGGTCGGTCATGTCACCAAGGAAGGTGCGCTGGCCGGCCCGCGCGTACTCGAACACATGGTCGATGCGGTGATTTATTTCGAGGGCGATCGCGGCCATGCCCATCGTATTTTGCGGGCGGTGAAAAATCGTTTCGGGCCGGCCGGCGAAATCGGCGTATTTGAAATGACCGATGCCGGTCTGATCGGCATTCGCGATGCGTCCCGCCTGTTTCTGGCCGAGCGCGCCAAAGATACGCCCGGTTCGGTAGTGCTGGCCTGTCTGGAAGGTACGCGCCCGCTGCTGGTCGAAGTGCAGGCTCTGATTGCGCCAACGGTCTATGCCACCCCGAAACGCTCATCTGTCGGCGTGGACAGTGGACGCGTGGCCATGCTGACTGCCGTGCTGGAGCGACGTATCGGCCTGCCCTTGAGCCAACACGATGTGTATATCAATATTGCCGGCGGCGCCCGTGTCAATGAACCGGCTGCTGATCTGGCTGTGCTGCTGGCCATGATTTCGGCCTATCAGGAC
>CAZXAI010000018.1:0-15579 GCA_964638265.1 uncultured Zetaproteobacteria bacterium | reverse complement strand
AAGCGGGGCAGGAAATGTAAGGCAGATTAATGAATATACTGTCCCCGATTTTTTCGATTTTTCAGCAAAGGGATTCACCATGAGCGTGCTTCAACAATTATTCACCCGCAAGATGCTGATTTGCATATTTACCGGATTTGCTTCCGGCCTGCCGCTCTACCTGTTGCTCAATCTGGTGCCGGCATGGCTGAGAAGCGAACAGGTGGATTTGACCACCATTGGCCTGTTTGCCCTGATTCAGTTCCCCTATACATGGAAATTTATGTGGGCGCCGTTGCTGGATCGTTATGCCATGCCCTGGCTGGGGCGCAGACGCGGCTGGATGCTGCTGACCCAGGCAGGGTTGCTCATGGTGATTGCCTCGATGGGCGCGTTTTCGCCGCAGACAGAGCTGAATATGATTGTACTGTTCGCCACGCTGCTGGCATTGCTCTCCGCCACGCAGGATATCGCGCTGGATGCCTATCGTCGGGAACTGCTCTCCGATCTGGAGCTGGGGCTGGGCAATTCGGTGCATGTGAATGCATACAGGGTGGCCGGCCTGGTGCCGGGCTCGCTGTCGCTGATTCTGGCCGATCATCTGGCCTGGAGTACGGTGTTTATCATTACGGCGCTGTTTATGCTGCCGGGCATGGTGATGACGCTGATGGTGAGCGAGCCGCATCGGGCTGCGCCGCCCAAAACGCTGAGGGAAGCCGTTGTCGAGCCGTTCCGCGAATTTATTGGGCGCGAAGGCGTGCAGGGCGCATTGATGGTGCTGGCCTTTATCTTCCTCTATAAATTGGGCGACAGCATGTGCACGGCGCTGGCGACGCCGTTTTACCTCGATATGGGGTATTCCAAAACGCAGATCGGTCTGATTGCCAAGAATGCCGGCCTGTGGCCGGCGGTGATCGGCGGCCTGCTGGGCGGCTTGTGGATGGTGAAAATTGGCATCAACCGCGCCCTGTGGCTGTTCGGCGTAGTGCAACTGGGTTCGATTTTCGGGTTTGCCTGGCTGGCCTCACTGGGGACGCAGGATACAATTACGGTGACCGAACTGGCCCGGCTGGCGCTGGTGATTGGCTTTGAGGCCTTCGGCGTCGGCGTCGGTACGGTCGCTTTCGTGGCCTATATCGCCCGCTCCACCCACCCGGCCTATACCGCCACCCAGTTTGCCCTGTTTACCAGCCTGGCCGCAGTGCCGCGCACCTTTGTCAATGCGGGTACGGGTTGGCTGGTCGAAATCATGGGCTGGACTGAGTTTTTTTTGCTCTGCGCCGCGCTGGCGTTACCGGGTATGCTGTTGCTGTTCCGGGTGGCGCCGTGGCATGAACGGCAGCCGTCGAAAGACCATGACGCAGCACCTGAATCGAGATAAGCAGCAAGCATGAATGCAGGGAGATGCTGAAGGGGATAAAATATCAGGGAGCAATGAGCCGGAGAGTTCGCTAAGCTTCCGTCAGGGACGGGGAATGGGCTGTGCTTGTAACTGTCAGCATAACTCGGAGGTGCGGCTTCAGCCGCGCTCGGCAGGTATAAGGGCACGGCTGAAGCCGTACTCCCGAATGTTACTGAATATCAGTACTTGTGATTAATATATTGGGTAGGGTGTGATGAAGCGTAGTCGAAGTTTAATGTGGTTGCTGTGTCTGTTGCTGGCGGCATGTCCGTCCAGGCCAATCCATAAAGCGGCAGTTGCGCCGGGGCCATCGTATGTCAAGGCGCAGTGGCAGGCATTGCCGGACTGGCCGACGGTGCAGCTGGCGTCGTCCTTGCTGGCGCTCCGGGCGGAATGTGTGTCGTTGCGGAAAAAAGAGGCATGGCAACAGATCTGCGCCGAGGCGGGGCTGCTGGATATTTCCAATAACGATGGACTGCGCCGGTTTTTTGAACGGCGATTCGTGCCATGGCAGTTGCGCAATGGCGATGGCTCCGAGCAGGGTTTGGTTACCGGTTATTATGAGCCGCTATTGTATGGCAGTCGCGTCAAGACCAAACGCTTCCGCTTTCCGGTGTACGGCGAGCCGGACGATTTGCTGATCATCGACCTGTCCAAACTCTATCCGCAGCTCAAGGGCATGCGTCTGCGCGGCCGCGTGCAAGGCAAGCGCGTCGTGCCGTATTATGATCGCGCCGGCATTGACGGGGCGCATGCGCCGAAGGGCAAGGAAATACTCTGGGTCGATGATGAAATCAGCCTGTTTTTCCTGCAGGTACAGGGTTCGGGGCGGGTGCAGTTGCCCGATGGCTCGATTGTCAAACTCGGCTATGCCAACCAGAACGGCTATCGTTACAAATCCATCGGCAAAAAGCTGGTCGAGATGGGCGAACTGACGCTGGCTCAGGCATCGCTGAAGAGTATCCGGCAATGGGGCATTGATCATCCGGATCGTTTGAAAGAGCTGCTCTACAGCAATCCCAGCTATGTGTTCTTTCGCGAAATGCCGGATTCGCTGAAATCCGCCGTGGGTGCAATGGGCATCCCTTTAACCGCCGGCTACAGCATGGCGGTGGATCGGCGCACGATTCCGCTCGGCATGCCGGTATTCCTGTCCACTACCTGGCCGAATACCGACAGACCGCTGAATCGTTTGATGCTGGCGCAGGATGTCGGCGGCGCCATCAAGGGCACGATTCGGGGTGATTTTTTCTGGGGCTTTGGCGCGGCGGCAGGCAAGCAGGCCGGCAGCATGAAACAGCGGGGGCGCATGTGGGTATTATACCCCAACGGCATGCAGCCATCGCTTGAAACGGCGTTGCGCTGATTGTGTTGGCGAGTAATGACTTGCGTTTTATAAAAAGCACCCGATAATTCGCCGCTACATATTAAATCCGGCTTATCCAGAGCGGTGGAGGGTGCAGGCCCTATGATACTGCGGCAACCGGCCAAAGATGCCCTGTTTTTATAATGAAAACACACATCGGAGGAGAATGGTGCCAATGCCTGCCCGAGGGGGAAACCTCAAGGGAGCGATGATGCGGGTTGTTCGTCTGATGCACATGCGTGTACTCTCTTGATACAACCTTCGCTTTATCGCGGAGGTTTTTTTGTTTTTATCCTGCGACAGTTCCGGATCACCTGAAATGGAGTTGAAAACAATGAATATTGTGCGCGCCCTGAAGTGTCGTGAGTGTGGCCAGGAATATGATATTGAACCGACGCATGTCTGTGAGTTCTGTTTCGGCCCGCTGGAAGTGGTCTATGATTATGACAAGCTGGACGGCCATTTTACCCGTGAATTGATTGAGTCGCGCCCGCAGACCATGTGGCGCTATAAAGAATTACTGCCAATCAATGGCGAGCCGACAGTCGGAGCGCAGAACGGCTTTACGCCGCTGGTGCGTGCCAGAAATCTGGAAAAAGTGTTGGGCGTGTCCGAATTGTATATCAAGAACGATTCGGTCTGTTATCCGACCCTGTCGTTCAAGGATCGCGTGGTATCGGTGGCCTTGTCCAAGGCGGTCGAGTTCGGTTTCAAGACGGTGGCCTGCGCTTCGACCGGCAACCTGGCCGGGTCGGTGGCCGCCAATGCAGCAGCAGCCGGTCTGGAATCCTATGTCTTTATCCCGCATGATCTGGAGCAGGGCAAGGTGCTTGGAGCCGGCATTTTCGGCACCCGCATTATCGGCATCAAGGGCAAGTATGATGATGTGAACCGTTTGTGTTCGGAAGTGGCCGGGAAATACGGCTGGGCCTTTGTGAACGTGAATGTGCGCCCGTTTTACGCCGAGGGTTCCAAATCGCTCGGTTATGAGGTGATGGAGCAACTGGGCTGGCAAGCGCCCAAACATATCGTGGTTCCGATGGCATCGGGTTCGCTGTGTACCAAGGTGGATAAATCGATTAAGGAATTTATCAAGCTGGGGCTGATCGAAGATAACGGCACGGCGGTGTATGGCGCGCAGGCCACCGGCTGTTCGCCGATTGCCAAGTCGGTCAAGGATGGCACCGATCTGATTCATCCGGTCATTGCCGATACGCTGGCCAAATCGCTGGCCATCGGTAATCCGGCGGATGGCTATTATGCCAATCGCGTGATTAAGGAATCCGGCGGCTGGGCCGAGGATATTTCCGATGATGAAGTGGTGGCAGCCATGAAGTTGCTGGCCGAAACCGAGGGTATTTTTGCCGAGACTGCCGGCGGCGTAACGCTGGGCTGTGCGAAAAAGCTGATTGAATCAGGCAGGCTGCCGCGTGATGAGTCCATTGTGTTGTGCATTACCGGCAACGGTCTGAAAACGCAGGAAGCGATTGCCGATGCAATTGACAAGCCGCGCATTATAGACGCCAGTCTGAAAGATTTTGATGCCCTGGCGGAAGCCGATGGCTTTGAAGCGGCTGCCTAGCCATTCATATCACCTGCCTGTCGTCCGCTGGCGGCGTTAAAAGTGCTCTCTTGCAGGAGCAAGCTGCGCGCTTTTGCCTTGCCAGCGAACAACAGTCAGGCAATCTGAATAGCTACGATGATGTGGTGAATGAGAGTTTCAAAAAAATGAAAGGAGAATGAAATGAGTGTATCTGTACGTATCCCTACTCCGCTGCGCAAGCTGACCGGCGGCGCTGATGAAGTGAGCATTGACGGCGCCAATGTGGGTGAAATTATCGACAATCTGGAAGCAGCCCACCCGGGTCTGAAAGAGCGTTTGTGTGACGAGGCCGGCGAAATCCGCCGTTTTGTCAATGTCTATGTCAATGATGAAGACGTGCGCTTTCTGGAAGGCCGTGCCACGGCGCTGAAAGATGGTGATGAAGTGTCTATCGTACCGGCCATCGCAGGCGGAAAATAATCTATTTGCCCGATAGCTGCGTTATGGCACATGCTGCGATGCTCACGTATATGAAATACGCTGCGCGTCCCGCAGGCACCATGCCTGGCTCTCGAACAAATATATTTATTTTCAGGAGTATATTATGAAGTTAAAAGTTTATCTGACCTTTGATGAGTCCACTGTGCGCGAGCCGCTGATCTGGAAACTGGGCAAGGAATTTGACGTGGTGACCAATATCCGTACCGCTGAAGTGAAAGATCATATGGGTCTGGTCGGTCTGGAGATCGACGGCGCGGACGATGTGGTGGAAGCGGCTACCAAATGGCTGGTTGCTCAGGGCGTGAACGTAGCTCCAATCGAGCAGGACGTCATCGAAGGATAATAGTCAAAAGCATTCACCACAGAGTACGCAGAGGAAAAACTAAATCTGCGTTTATCTGCGTGCATCTGTGGCTGAAGAAAAGGTTGTGAATGGAGTGGGTTATGGCGATATATAATAATGCAGCAGAAACCATCGGCGGTACGCCGCTGATTCGA
The DNA here is from genome assembly GCA_964638265.1 of uncultured Zetaproteobacteria bacterium. Taxonomy (GTDB): domain Bacteria; phylum Pseudomonadota; class Zetaproteobacteria; order Mariprofundales; family Mariprofundaceae; genus Mariprofundus. Next base: position 10,290 of record CAZXAI010000018.1, on the reverse strand, counting down.
TTGAACCGGATTGGCGCTGATTTGGATGCCGAGATCATTGCCAAGTGCGAGTTCTATAATCCGCTGAATTCGGTCAAGGATCGTATCGGCAAGGCCATGATTGAGGCGGCCGAAGCCGATGGCCGTCTCAAAGCAGGTGGCGTGATTGTCGAGCCGACATCGGGCAACACGGGCATTGCGCTGGCCTTTGTGGCGCGCGCCAAGGGTTATCGCTGTATTCTGACCATGCCGGAATCGATGAGTCTGGAGCGGCGCAAACTGCTGAAACTGCTCGGGGCCGAACTGGTATTGACGCCGGCGGAAAAGGGTATGAAAGGCGCGATTGCCAAAGCCACCGAGATTGTGGCCGAAACCGATGGTGCGTTTATGCCGCAGCAGTTCGAGAATCCGGCCAATCCGGAGATTCATCGCCAGACCACGGCGCAGGAAATCTGGAGCGATTGCGATGGTCAGGTGGATGCGATTGTCGCAGGCGTAGGCACCGGCGGCACCATTACCGGCGTGGCCGAAGTAATCAAGCAGCGCAATCCGGATTTCAAGGCCTTTGCCGTGGAGCCGGCTGACTCCCCTGTGATTTCCGGTGAAGCGCCCGGCCCGCACAAGATTCAGGGCATTGGCGCCGGTTTTATCCCGAAAAACCTGAATGTCGATATTCTCGATGGCGCGGTCAAAGTGACCAATGACGAAGCCTTTGAGATGGCGCGTCGCCTGTCCGATGAAGAGGGTATTCCCGGCGGTATATCCTCCGGCGCAGCCGTGGCCGCAGCGCTCAAGGTAGCGGCACGCCCGGATATGAAGGGCAAGCGTATCATCGTCATTCTGCCGTCGATGGCAGAACGCTATATGTCCACGGATCTGTTCAAAGGCATCGAAGTTTAAAAACTTTCACCGCAAAGTGCGCAAAGGCTCGCAAAGGAATAAATAAAGTGTTCTTTGCGTAACTTTGCGTCCTTTGCGGTAAAAAGAGGTTATAGGTTTTCATGATAGATTTTACGGAAGAACAGATCGAGCGCTATTCGCGCCATATTATTTTGCCGGAAGTGGGCGCGGAAGGGCAGTCCAAACTGCTGGAGTCCAAGGTGTTTATGATTGGCGCTGGCGGGCTGGGCTCGCCGGTGGCCTATTATCTGGCCGCAGCCGGCGTCGGCACCATCGGCATTGCCGATGCCGATGTAGTGGATTCATCCAATTTGCAGCGCCAGATTATTCATAATCAGGATCGGGTGGGCATGCCCAAGGTGGAGAGTGCGCGCGAAACCATGCAGGCGCTCAATCCCGATGTGCAGGTGAACACGTACAATTATTTCATTACCGCAGACAATGTGCGCGAAATCATCCGCGATTACGATTTGATTATCGATGGCTGTGATAATTTCCCGACCCGGTTTTTGGTTAACGATGCCTGTTACTTCGAGAAAAAGCCGTTGATTTCCGGCGCTATGTTCCGTTTCGAGGGGCAGGTGGCCACCTTCAAGCCGCATCAGCAGAAGGGCGCGCCATGCTACCGCTGCCTGTATCCCGAGCCGCCGCCGGCGGGTCTGGTGCCATCGTGTTCCGAGGCGGGCATTCTCGGTGCACTGGCCGGAGCCGTCGGCACGATTCAGGCCGTGGAAGCGGTGAAAGAACTGCTCGGCATCGGTGATTCTCTGGCCGGGAAGTTGATGGTTTTCGATGCGCTGCGCATGGAGTGGAAGAAGCTCAAATTACACAAAGACCCGGCTTGCCCGCTATGCGGCGACAATCCGACCATCACTGATTTGGTGACCTACGAGCAAGCCTGCGAATTAAAGTTCGGCGAATAAATATTTTCACCACAGAGGACACAGAGGACACAGAGGAAAAACAGAAAGTAATTTCAGAACTGTTTGCGAGCGCTCAAGCTATCTGCACCATTTAGGAAGTGCGGCTTTAGCCGCGCCTTCATGCAGCCAGGCGAGACTAAAGTCTCACTTCCAGGGCGACTGAATATTATTTTTATTTTCTTTGTGCCTTTGTGCCTATGTGGTTCCCAGAGGTTTACAATGACAACATTTGATTTTGCGCATACGTCCGATGTGGATGAATTTGAGGCCGGGTACAAGGCGTTCAAGGCCGGAGCGATGAGCGAAGAACGCTTTACGCCGTTTCGTTTGCAGATGGGCGTCTATGGCCAGCGTCAGGAAGGGGTGCAGATGGTGCGCGTCAAGCTGCCGGGCGGCAATCTGACGCCGGATCAGCTGGATGTGATCGGTGATTGCGTGGCCGACTATACCGGCCGGTTGCCGACCGATGGCACGCTCACCGAAGCACCCGAGAAATTCGCCCATGTCACCACGCGGCAGGATATTCAGGCCAATTTCGTGGCGCTGGATGATGTGCCGGCCTTTCTGCGCCGGCTCGATGCGGCAGGGCTGACCACGCGTGAAGCCTGCGGCAATACTATTCGTAATGTGTCGTCCTGTTTTCTGTCCGGCTCATGCCCGGCGGAATATGCCGATGTGAGCGTGCATGCGCGCCGCTTTGCCGAATATTTTCTGCGTCATCCGCTGGCCCAGCAGTTCCCGCGCAAGTTCAAGGTGAATTTCTCCGGCTGCGCCACCGATTGCGGGCTCGGCGGTATGCACGATATCGGTTTTATTGCGACGGCTAAAGATGGCGTCAATGGTTTTCAGGTCTGGGCGGCCGGCGGGTTGTCCTCGCAGCCGATGGGTGCATTGCTGCTGGAAGATTTTGTGCCTGAATCCGATATTCTGCTGGTCGGCGAAGCGCTGATGCGTATGCATTTCAAGTATTCCGACCGCAAACGCCGTGCGCGTGCGCGTTTGAAATATGTGGCGCAGAAGCTCGGTGCAGAAGGTTTTATCGAGGAATATAAAAAACAGCGGGCGGTGATTGCATCCACCCATGCCGATGATACAGGCTACAGCGAAGCCGGCTGGCGTACGCCGACAGGGGCGCTGCCGGTGTCCGAATCCGGCGTGGTGGATCAGCATAATGGCAAGCGTGCGATCCTGCTGAATCTGTTCCGGGGCGATTTGACGCCGGCCCAGTGTCATGCCGTGGCCGATGCGGCGCGTACGGCTGGCGTCGATACGCTGCGCGTCACAGCCGAGCAGGGCGTGGTGATTGCGAATGTGAATGCGGATAAGGTCGATGCAGTGCTGAAGGTGCTGCATGATGCTGGCCTGTCTACCGAATATGCCCGCGCTATTGCCGATGTTGTGGCCTGTCCGGGCACCGAAACCTGCCGTCTGGGCATTACCTCCAGTCGTGGCTTGGCCGCAGCCTTGCAACCCCTGATGGCGGATTTCAAAACAGATCCGGCCCTGGCAAACATCACGGTCAAGGCCTCCGGTTGTCAGCATTCCTGCGCCCGCCACCATATTGCCGATCTGGGGTTTCATGGCATGGCCAAGAAAGTCGCCGGTCAGGCTGTGCCTCATTATCAATTGCATCTCGGGGGTTCCGGCGTGGCCGGATCGCCGCTGGCGTTTGCGACCGATCCGGTGCCGGCCAAATATGCGCCCGAGGCGGGCATTGCCGTATTGAACGCGTATAAGGACGGGCGTCAGGCAGATGAGTCGGTGCATGACTGGGCCACGCGTCTGGGCAAGGCAGGGATTGCCGAGATCCTGGCTCCGTTCAAAGCCGATGCCGGTGAAGTTGAGGGTTTGATTTACGACTGGAGCGAGAATGAAGCGTTCAACACCAGGGGTAATAAAAAAGGCGAATGCGCCGGTGCGGTGCTTTCCATGTCCGATGCGCTGATTTCCGAAGCCGAATACGAGATGCTGATTGCCCGCGCTCATATTGATGCCATGTTCTGGGCTGAAGCACTGACGGCGCTGCGTCGCTCTGCGATTTCAACAGCGCGCGCATTTCTGGTGCCGTTCGGTGAAGCGCCGGAAGACGATGCTGCCGTATTCGGTCTGCTGGCTGTGAATGCGGCGGCGGACGCTGAATTGATGTCCGGTTTTCAGGCCGTGCAATCGGCGCTGATGAGTATTGATCTGGCTGATCCTGCGGCGGGCGTAACCAGCTTGCGCAATGTGCAGTCGGACTGGCTAAAACTGGCTGAAAAGCGTTTTGCAGCGGTGCCGGAAACGCTTGCATCGGAAGAAAAGCCTGATGAACCCACGGTAGAAGCAGGCGATGATGTCGTGTTGCTCGATCTGTCCGGCGTGGCCTGCCCGATGAATTTCGTCAAGACCAAGATCAAGCTGTCCATGCTGCCGCTTGGCGCGCAGCTGGATGTGATTCTCGATGATGGCGCGCCGATTGAGAATGTACCGCTCTCACTCGAAGAGCAGGGGCAGAAAGTGCATGCCAAAGAGAAAATTTCCGACACCCAGTGGAAAATCCGGGTGGAGAAGGTTTCCTCGATCTGATTTGGCGTCGTAGATGACCCCCAGCACTGACCTGCATCCGTTTGCCAATCCCGGGCGTACCAAGCTTTCACTGGTCAGCCGGGGCGTGGCTTTGCCGGATGGCTTGCAGCATGCGTCCAAATGGATTTCGCAGGCCAACGCCATTGAAACGGTACTGGATATCCGCTTGCCGACCGGACAGATGTGTACGGTGCCGGTCGGTCAGCCGTACACGCAGAACAGCAGTTTTTCGCTCACCGAGAACGATGGTAAAGCGATACTACACTGCGCCGGAGAGGTGTCGGAAGTCACGCTGTTGCCCGCGCCTGCATTTTATCAAAAGACCACCCGCAGCGGCGCGCGCATGGGCAGCTTTTGCTCCCTGCATGACCGGCTGCTGATTATGCACCCGTTTCTGGGCTGCGGCTTTTTCAATCAGCCGGGTCAGGCCTGCCAGTATTGCCAGTATGATTCGATGATGAATCAGGCCGAGCCGCCATTGCGTGATCCGCTGGAACTGGTTGAGGCGGTACGGGCGGCGCTGGATGAGCGTGAAGTCGATACGGTGTATTTGTATAATGGCTATTCGCCGTCCGACGATGTCGGCTTGCGCAAGCTGGTCGCGGTGATTGCCCTGCTGCGCAAGCATCTGGGCCATCGCCAGATTGCGCTGGAGACCGTCGCGCCGGCGGATGTGCAGGTTATCGATGAATTGTACGAGGCCGGCCTCGATATCTTTATCTGCAATGTCGAGGTCAATGATACGGCGCGCTTTGCTGAAATCTGCCCCGGCAAACAGGCCATCGGCGGCCAGGATGCGATTTACAAGGCGCTGGCGTATGCCCGCTCGGTATTTCGCTCCGGCGCTGTGGTGAGCCATTTGATTGTCGGGCTGGAGCCGCTGCAATCCACCATCGCCGGCATGCAAAAGCTGATTGCCCAGGGTATTGTGCCGATGCTGCTGCCCTTTCGCCCCTTGCCGGGGACGGCGTTAAGTGATTGCCCGCTGGCCAGCCTCGATGATGTCGAGCAGGCCCTGCTGGTGCAGTATGAATTGCTCGAATCCTCCGGCATGCCCACCCACAGACTGCGGGATATGGGGCGCGTGCTCACACCGATGGAGAGCGGCTTGCTGGTCGGCAAGGATCCCTATCTGCCGGAACAGGTGGTGACATCGAATGTCGGGCGGCATTTATCCGGCTGGCTGGACGGATTGCGCCGTTACCTGCGTTCCAACGGCAAGATTGATACCAGCTATCAAACCACACAGAGCCACTCGCTGCACTGGCTATTGGCCAGAGAAGGTGTGCCATTTCTGGCGCTGGCGATGCTCTCCCTGTTCGCTTCGTGGGCGGGCGCTCAGGATGCGCCGGCGGGTTTGACGGAACAGGGCTGGAGTTCGCTGCTGATTTTCCTGTTTTGTCTGGCCTTGTGGGTGAGCGGGCTGATTCCACTGGCTGCCACATCGCTGCTGGGCTTGGCGCTGTTACCATTAGCCGGGGTGCTGCCGGCGGCAGATGCCTATGCCATGTTCGGCTCGCCCGCCGTGTTTTTTATTCTGGGCGCTTTTATGCTGGCTGCGGGGGCGCGGGCAACAGGCTTGTCGGAGCATCTGGCTCTGGCGCTGATTGATCGGGTGGGTTCGAGCCCGAAGAAGCTGTTGTTGGCCATGCTGTTGTTGCCGGCGGCGATGGCGTTTGTGATGCCGGAGCATGCGGTGGCTGCCATATTTTTACCGATTGTCTGGGATATGGTGCGCAATCTGGATTTGAAAATCGGTGATCGCTATGCCCAGTCGCTGTTCTTTGCCGTGGCCTGGGGCGCGATTATCGGCGGTGTGATGACGCTGCTGGGCGGGGCTCGCGGCCCGTTGGCGCTGGGCATGGTGCAACAAATTACCGGCGACTCGTTTACCTTTTTGGACTGGACGCTGGCGGCTGCGCCGCTGGTTGTGCTGATGCTGTTGGCGGCGGCAATATTGCTGTTGCTGATGACGCCGTTTGAAGGGGTGAATATTGCCCGGGCTCGCCAGTGCATCGAACAGCGTCAGCTGGAGTTGGGGAATCTGGAGCCGCGCGGCTGGCTGATGGGCGGGCTGCTGGCGATTACTGTGGCTGCCTGGATGATGGGCGGTCATTCCACCTCGCTGGCGGCCATTGCCCTGCTCAGCGTGGCTGCCATGTTCGGTTTGCGGCTGGTTAGCTGGGACGAGATTGAAAAGCAGGTGAGCTGGAGCGTGGTGTTGATGTATGGCGGTGCGATTGCTGTCGGTTCGGCCTTGAGTGTGAGCGGCGCCGGGGCCTGGCTGGCCACGCAGTTTTTCCCGCCGGGCATGGCGGGCTTGTCGCTGATTATTGTGCTGACGCTGGCCACCCTGCTGTTGACCGAGGGCGTGAGCAATGCGGCGGCGGTGGCGATTCTGTTGCCTGTCGCTATTCCGGTGGGGCTGTCTGCCGGCATGGATCCGCTGACAGTTGCGCTGGCCGTGGGTATTATCGCAGGATTCGCATTTATGCTGCCCATGGGGACGCCGCCCAACGCCATGATTTATGGCACCGGCTTTGTGCAGCGGCTGGCCATGTTGCGATTCGGCGCTGTGTTATCCCTGACTGCATTGCTGTTGTTTATCGGTCTGGTGCACACATGGTGGCCCGTGGTCGGTTTTGGAGCAGGAACTTGAAGATGTGCTATCATCACGACCATTGCCCGGTGCCTTTACCCATGCTGGTAGATGCGGAAGAAAACGTAGGAGACAATCATGTCTGAACAGATATCTGAACATAAACTGACCCAGCTCAAGGCGCTGGAGGCGGAATCGATTCATATCATCCGCGAGGTGGTGGCGGAATTCCGCAATCCGGTGATGCTGTATTCGGTGGGCAAGGATTCGAGTGTGATGCTGCATCTGGCGCGCAAGGCATTTTATCCGGCGCCATTGCCGTTTTCGCTGCTGCATGTGGATACCGGTTACAAGTTCAAGGAGATGTACGAGTTCCGCGACAATTATTGCAAGGAAGTCGGAGCGGATCTGATTGTGCGGCGCAATGAAGATGCGATTGCCAAAGGCATGAACCCGAAAGACCATGGCGTGGCGCGCTGTTGTGGGGCGTTGAAAACACAGGGGCTGCTCGATGCGCTGGAAGAGGGTGAATATGATGCTGCGTTTGGCGGCGCGCGCCGTGATGAAGAGCGCAGCCGGGCCAAGGAGCGCGTGTTTTCGATGCGCGATGAATTCGGCCAGTGGGATCCGAAGAATCAGCGGCCTGAATTGTGGAATATTTATAATGGCCGTATTCACGAAGGAGAGTCGGTGCGCGTGTTCCCGATTTCCAACTGGACGGAAATGGATGTGTGGCTGTATATCCGCGAGGAGAATATCCCGATTGTGCCGCTCTATTTTGCCAAAGAGCGCTTGATGATCGAGCGCAAGAATTTCCTGATTCCCTATGATGAGGACATGAAAGATCAGTTGCTGGAGGGCGAGGAACCGAAAATGGTGATGTGCCGGTTCCGTACGCTCGGGTGTAGCCCGTGCACCGGCGCAGTGCATTCGGATGCGACGAATATGGATGAGATTGTGATTGAAGCCGCCGCTGCGCGTCGTTCCGAGCGTGAAACGCGCATCATCGATCACGGCTCCAACAGCATGGAAGACAAGAAAAAAGAAGGGTATTTCTAGGAATACTTTAACCACAAAGATACAAAGGAAAACAAAAACAGATACATCGTTGTGTCTTCGTGTCTTTATGGTGAAAAGAGGTTTTGTGATGACTGAATTGAATATAAAAGTAGTGGATGAAATCGAGCTGTTGCGGCTGGTGACGGTGGGCAGTGTCGATGATGGCAAATCCACCCTGATCGGGCGCCTGCTGGTGGATACCAAGGGCGCATTTGAAGATCAGTTGCTGGCCGTGCGCAAGAAAAAGGGGTCGGTGCATGTCGCATCGGCAGCCGAGATTGACCTGGCCATGCTGACCGATGGTTTGTCGGCTGAACGCGAGCAGGGCATCACCATTGACGTGGCCTATCGTTATTTTGCCACGCCGAAACGCAAGTTCATTATGGCCGATTGCCCGGGCCATGAGCAGTACACGCGCAATATGGTGACCGGCGCATCGACTGCCAATGCCGCCATTATCCTGATTGATGCGCGCAACGGTGTGATGCCGCAAACCAAGCGCCATACCCATATTCTGGGGCTACTGGGGATTCCGCATCTGATTGTGGCGGTCAACAAAATGGATCTGGTCGGTCACGATCAGGCTGTGTTTGAACGCATACGTGAAGAAATGCAGGATTATTGCGCCAGGCAGGGTGTAAAAGATCTGATTTGTCTGCCGATGTCAGCGCTCGATGGCGATATGGTGGCTGTGCGCGGCAATCATATGGACTGGTACGAAGGTAACACCCTGCTGGAGACGCTGGAAAGCCTGTCTGTCCTGGGTGATGTGGATACAAAACCGTTCCGCTTGCCGATACAGCTGGTCAATCGCCCGCAGACTGCCGAATTGCCCGATTATCGCGGCTTTATGGGTACGATTGCATCCGGCACGGTCAGGGTCGGCGATGCGGTCAAGGCCATTCCGAGTGGCAATACATCCACCGTGAAAGAGATTGTCACCTTCGACGGCAATCTGGAAGAAGCTTTTGCACCGCAGAGCATTACCTTGACGCTGAATGATGAAATTGATTTATCACGCGGCGATATGCTGGTGCATATCGGTGGCGAAACAGCCGATAGCAGGGAGTTGACCGCCAATGTCTGCTGGATTGGCGATGAGCCGCTCTCCGTGCGCAAAAAATACCTGATCAAGCATACCACCAACACAGTGAAAGCCATGGTGGCCAGTATCGATTTCCGGCGTGATATTCACACCCTGGGCAAGGATGCGGCAGACGAGCTGGCCATGAATGAGATCGGCCAGATCACCTTCAAACTGATGAAGCCGATCCATTGCGACAGCTATGCCGACAATCGCATGACCGGCAGCTTTATTGTGATTGATACCTTTACCAACAATACCGTCGGCGCAGGCATGATTGTCTAATACGGACGATGGCATAACAAAATGACGGATTCTATCATATTGTTATGCCACCATTACTTATTGCCGGCATGGAAATGCTGTTGCACTGTGGCTGGGCGATCCTCTGTCATCGTGATGGGTACTGTCTGCACCATTTGGCATCCAGGCGCATAGCCCCTAGAGTGCTGCCATGTCAGCTTCACAACATGGGACGCGCACACGCATCAAGATCTGCGGCATTACCCGCCTGGAAGATGCACTGGCGGCATCCGCACTCGGCGTGGATGCGGTTGGTTTTGTCTTTTATGAGAAATCACCGCGTTATATCGAGCCGGCCAGAGCCGCTGCAATTATCCGGCAACTACCCCCGTTTGTTTCGGCTGTTGGCCTGTTTGTGAACCCGACGCAGGATTGCATTGCCGAGGTACTGCAAAGCGTCGCGCTGGGCGTCATCCAGTTACACGGCGATGAAACGCCTGAATTCTGCGACTCGCAGCGCCGCCGGGTACTCAAAGCAATCCATGTAGCGGAGGCCGGTGATTTGAAACGGGCAGCGGCCTATAACTGCCCGATTCTACTCGATGCCAAAGCACCGGCTGGCGTATATGGCGGCGCCGGCAACACATTCGACTGGTCATTGCTGCACAATTTCAGGCACGATTACCCGGTATCGCTGGCCGGCGGCCTGCATGTCGGCAATGTGGCCGAGGCGATGGCAGTGCATCCGTGGTTCGCACTAGATGTATCCTCCGGGGTGGAACAGTCGCCCGGCATCAAGGATATTGAAAAAATGCGCGCCTTTGTCCATGCAGTGAACCGTTGCTGAACAAGGAGTTCGATTGAATTCATTACCCCAACATAACGATTTTGCAGCCATGTATGATCTGGAGATTACCCATGCGCCTGATGCAGGCGGT
>CAZXAI010000017.1:0-15596 GCA_964638265.1 uncultured Zetaproteobacteria bacterium | reverse complement strand
CACCGATACCTGCGCCAATAATGACTACATGTGCCATAGTTATTCATCTCCTTTTCTGAGGGCGTTCACTATGGCCCCCTGTATCATTCTCTGCCCGGAATTATCCATCCACTGGCAGGATTGGGGTGGAGCTGATGCCCCACCCCGTCACCCATGCAGGCTCTTGGTGTCACAGTTGACGCCTGCATGGAACATTCAGGGTGGCCGGTTATGGCCACCCTGTTGTATCTGATCAGTTCATGCGCAACGCCTGTGGACGCAAGCCGGTCACTGCATAGAGCGGACAAAACCCCAGCCATGCAGTCACCACCAGCAACGCTCCAATCACGGCCCACGGCAACAGATGCGCGTCCTGAATACTGCCGACAATCATCGCCAGGCCGAACCAGACCCGGATTGATTTATCGAATGTGCTGACATATCCCGCCATGAATCACTCACCTGCCTATTACCATATCACGCTACTCAGTTTTGCGTATTATAATATGGTAATATAATAAGTAAAGAACTATTTTACCGGGCAGGAATTAATGCCGAGTAGCGTGTACAGCGGGCAGAAGCGGATCACTGATGTCAACGTGAATACAGCGCCTGCGGCCATGGCCACAATATTCCATGGTGAAGCCACCAGACCCAGTGCGCCGACTGCAATCAGCGCAAGGCCTGCCAGCAGTCGAACGATTCTATCGATACCACCTACATTTGCTTTCATATCATACCTCCTTCATCTGTTTGATGACGGGGCAATGCTATGGCCACTATAAAAACACTTCAGTGACAATGTCACTGATCAGCCGTCTTTATCCCGGTCGGCAACATCATGAATCAAATTGACCTGTAAGATTGTTATCTTGTTTCGGCCCAATTTGACCAGTCCCTTGCGCTCAAAATCTTTCATTAGCCGGCTGACCACTTCGCGGGCGGTGCCCAGCTCCACCGCTAACTGTCTATGCGTCAGTGTCAGCACATCGCCGTTTTGTGTTGTATGTTTCAACAGGAATGAAGCCAGGCGCACATCTTTGCGGCCAAATGCCACATCTTCGAGCAACAGCATAAGATCACTGATGCGACTGCCTATATTGGCCATCACAAATTGCCGGAATGCGGATGAATCGGCCAGAGCGGCATCGAATGCATCCAGCGGCAACAGAATCAAATCCACATCGGTTTCCGCGATACCTTCAGCCGGATAATGCTGTTTTGCCAATAAACAGGTGGTGGTCAGCATACAAGTCTGCCCCTCCTCCACCCGGTACAGCACAATCTCATGACCCTGGGGATCGATTTTCTGTACCCGGATTGCACCGCTGACGACCAGCACATAACCGTTACAGGCATCACCATCGCGAAACAGGATACTGCCCCGCTTCACCTGCATGCGCATCGCCTTGCCTGCTGTCACACGCCATGCCTTGTCCCGATTTTGTTTCAGTTCCGGAAACGTATTGAGCCAGTCGTCGTTTACAGGCATAAAGCTCATACGCTCTCCTTTTTGTTTCGCCTGTCAGAATAACATTGCCATCCCGTAGCATGAATCAGCAACGCCGGGGGGGTAAAGATCCGGATGCATTTACTGGAATTTCAATTCCAGCATGCGCCCGCCGGTCTCATTTGCTATTTTCTGAAAGGCATCTTTGGTATTGCCGGTGCTGGTACCCAAGGGCAGCGTAAACACCGGCGCCGGTATTTCATGGTAAAACACCTGGTCTGTGGGCGGTTCATCGCCAATCAGCAGATAGGCACCGGGCACCGGTGATGAGGTGGCAATATGGCGAAACGCATGGCCAACCGTTTCATCCATACCGACAAATGGCGCATCGGCCATCAGTTTATCAAACATTTCAGCCATGCTGCCTGTATATGTGCCCTCCCTGCGATCAGCGTACCAGGTCAGGGCGGACAAATGCTTGCCGGAACGAATCGCAATCAGACGCAAGACCGGAATCAGAAAAGAGGTTACGCCGTGCATCGAGCCGGTAGCATCAACAACAATGTGCAGATCCTTGCCCGGCAAACTGTGCAGGCCTTTGATAAACATATCAAAGTCCTTGCGCCCTTCGCCGCTAGCCATTTGCGCACTGAGCATGATTTTATTCATCTGCTGTTGCACATCATGAGTATCCAGCAGTGTCTGTAGATTATCGAGTTGCTGCTGTGCATTCACGCTGGCCAGATTATTGATTTCCTGTTGCAGCTTGAGGTCTTTATGTTCTGCATCCGCCAGTTTTTTCTGGATAGAGGCGAGCTCTTTTTTGCTGACCGGATCCCGCCTGTGACCCTGCAGCTGCGCATTGATCAGAATTAAAGCGAACAGAAAGATAAACGCAGCCAGCATCAGCAGCGCCATATCGGAAAAAATCTCGTAGAAGCTGCTATCCTGCTGCGTCTGGCGGCGACTGCGCACGCTTCAGCTCCTGCTGCGAAAAATGCGCGATAACAGGCCGGGGCGAATACCAAGCGCATAACGGGCATGGCCAGCCGCCAGTTTCCGGATCGGATCATTCTCGGCCAACTGGCCAATCTCGGCATGCATCAGGCCGGCTTCCTGGCGCATATACCCCATCTCTTCACGGCTGGCTTTCAGCGCCAGATTCAACAGTTCGACACGCGCCTGCAGTTGCTGGACGGTATTGTCCAACGCGTGGAAATTACGTTCGTCGCTGGGTTCCAGATCTGCCGATGCATGCACGATGCAGGTTCTCAGCATCAAGTCCTGCAAGCCATTGATCGAGGCGTCGGTGATCCAGGAAAACACCCGCAGCAATACCCCGCCCAGCACCGAACCGATAAGCGTGGTATAAAACGACACGCCCATGCCATTCATGGCACTGCGCAAGCCTTCCACCAGCATGGTATCATTGGTGCCGAGCGAACCTAAAGCGCCGTTTAAGCCGTTCATGGTGATCGTCATGCCGAGCACGGTACCAATCAGCCCCAGCGTAATCATCAGATTGCCCAGCAGACTGACAAACTGGCTGACCCGGTGCTGGGCGGAAAATTCGACATCAATCAGCGCATCGACATCGGCACGCCCATTGCGTGCAATAATCATATGCAATGCATCGACAAAGTGATCCACCACATGACCGCCGCCACGCTGCTCAATGCCGCTCAAGCCCTGCTGTTCAACAATACCGGCGATCCGATAGGCTCGAAACCATTCTGCCGTCAGCTTCATCGCCTGAATCAGGCTGACGCTCACCCCGAGTATAAACATCGCGATAATCATCCATGTAACGCGGGTTTGATCATGCTCTATAAATGCCAGCACATTGGCCTTGCGTGACATCATCGCAAATACCGAAATCGCGGATATCGCCCAGCCCATCCATAATGCGAATGTCCTTAAGGCGCGCTGGTCTGCTGCTTTCTGAATCATATCACTGCCTTCCTTGTGAAAAATGCGTCACGTCAAAATGACCCGACCAGCCGTCATCGGCACTGGCCAGCACGCGAATGCGGTGCAGGCCTTTGGGTAACGATGGCCTGATATGCAGCACCACGTCGGCACGCCCGGCAGTATCAAAATGCACCACATCCCTGTCCAGCCGATAATCGCCCGGACTGACCCCTTCCACCCGCAAACGCACCGTAGCCGGGGACAGCAGTTTATGAGCAATATTGATACGGTAGTCAAGCACCTGTCCACCAGCGCCTGCGGCATTATGAGAAACAGAAAAATCATCCGGCTGATAGCCGGCCACGCCGGCAGCAAACAACAACGCGCCGGCCAATGTTGCCATCAGCGGTTTCCTTGTGCGTTTGAAAAAAGCAGCCAGCGGCGTTGTCCCGGCTAAAGGCGCACGCTCACCCTGAATAAAGCGCAGCAGGCCGGGGCCGGATTGTTTCTTGCTCTTGCGATGCAACACATCGCAGGCCGTCACGCATTCACCGCAATTCACACAACCATCAAACGCCTGGATACGGCGCGGATCGATATCCAGGTAACAGGCATCGGCGCAATAATGACAAGCGGCACAGTCATCTGAACGCTGTTTATCATAGGCCACGCGCAACGACTGATCGGACTGAAATGACTGTTGCCAGACCCGGTAAAAACAGAAGTTTTTGCATAGCAGGTGTCGCAGCGCGGCAATATCAATCAGAAACAAGGCCAGAAAGATCAGGTAAATCCAGTATAAGCTGCCGGTCTGGCGGGCTGCTTCGGAGAAGCTCAGAAACGACCAGATCACCGATGGCGGATTGAAATAGAGTAATGGAATCAGGGCATACAATGCTGCCGGCAGTATCAGCCCGATAGCCAGCAGGATATAATTCCACATCGACTGCCGGCGTCGCGCCACCTGCATTTTTTCGCCGCTCAAGTCCATCATATTGGCCCTGCGCCCCAGCAGTTTCCGGGTCAGCATGTTGGCGAATTCGGAGGCTGTGTTCTGCGGACACATCCAACCGCAAAATGCGGAGCCAACCAGCGCATAACTCATCATCAACAGACTGGCCAGAAACAGCCACATCCCCAACACAATGGTAATATCGGAAAACCAGACCTGATGACCCAGCATGACAACTCCGCCCATCTCCATATCAATGCGAAACAAGCCGCTGAGTGGAATCAACATCATCAGCAGCAGCGATATATACTGCACTGTCCGGCGCGCCGGATGCAGCAGACGCGCTCCGGGCGCATGTTGCTGCTGAACAGGAATCTGCTTTAGAGCATCATGGGCGCTCATATCTGTATGAGCACCCTGCAAAGCCAGCCATGATTCATGGCTGTGCGACATCTGTTTATGATGCTGAAAAAAAACATCTGAGGCATCTATGCTCTCCATTGTCCCCCACAGGCATGGACTGATGCCTGTTTACAGAGGAGGCACGAAACATAAACATGCTTCTTTTTTGTATCAATCCACTAAAAAAACAACCACTATGTGCATAAATGCACACCAGGAGATGCAGTATGGACTGGGATGATCTCAAACTATTTCTGGCCGTGGCGCGTGAAGGCAGCATCAGTGGCGGAGCCCGAAAACTCGGCGTGCGCCACTCCACCGTATCCAGACGCATGCGGGCGCTGGAAGCACAACTGGGCGTCAGGCTGATAGACCGGAAAAAAAGCGGTTGCACCTTAACCACAGCAGGAGAAAGCATGAAGAGCGCTGCCTGTAAGGTGGAACATGAAGTCCTGCAACTGGATGGGAAGCTGGGCAGCTGGGATGCCAAACTGACCGGTGAGCTGCGTATTTCAGTCATTAACAGCATGGCATCAGGCGTACTCATGCCCATGTTTGCCGGTTTTTGCACCCGGCATCCGGAAGTCGACCTGCATATTCTCACCTCCAATAAAAATATCAATCTGGTCGAGCGGGATGCTGACGTCGCCATCCGTTTAACCAACACCCCGACAGACGCCCTGATCGGCACCCGGCTGGGCACAGTAGCCACGGCAGCCTATGCCAGCCACGCATACATCAAGCAGTTGCATAGCGAAGGGGATAAGGCGCAATGGCTGGGAGCCAACTGTTGTAACTTCCATCAGAACTGGACAAAAAAAATGAGCCACGGGCAGCGCCAACACGTTTTTATCGATGATTTACTGACCACAACAGCCGCACTGCTACAGCACCTGGGGGTTGCTTATCTGCCATGTTTTATCGCTGACCGGGAGCCCGGTCTTGGTCGTTTTTCCCAGCCTGATCCGCAAATGAATCTGGGGATATGGTTATTATTTCATCCCGATCTGAAGCATACGGCCAGGGTGCTGGCATTCCGGGACCATATGGTGGAGCAGATGAAAGCACAGGCCGCTTTGTTCAAGGGGCTCCGCCCCCGGACATAGCTACCACCCGGACGTCACCCCGCATCCACCGGATAACCGGCCTGCATCCAGGCCATGGTGCCGCCGTCGATATTGATCAGGTTGCTGCGCCCGCACTGGCGCGCCAGATAATCAGCCGCCTGAGCCGAACGCGCCCCGGAGCGACAAATCAGAAATACATCGCCCTGCTCCGGAAATTCACTCAGCTGCGCCATCAAGGTATTCAGCGGCACCAGTTTTGCCCCCGGCACATGACCGGCCTGATATTCTTCCGGCCTGCGCACATCAATCAGCGCCAGTCCCTCACCCTTTTCACGCGCCACCAGCCAGCGTGGATATAACTCATTCACATTCATCGATTCGAACATTATTTCACCACCGGATAGCCGGCCGCTTTCCAGGCTACGATACCGCCCACTACATTTTCGATATTGGTAAAACCATGCGCCGCCAACAATGTTGAGGCTCGCGCCGAACGCGTGCCGGAATGGCAATAGACATAGACCTGCTTGTCGTGCGGCACTTCCTGCAAGCGTTCAGCCAGCACCTGCACCGGAATCAGTATTGCATCTTTAATATGACCTGCGGCATATTCCTCGGGGGTACGCACATCGAGCAACATAAACGG
Source organism: uncultured Zetaproteobacteria bacterium (assembly GCA_964638265.1). GTDB lineage: Bacteria > Pseudomonadota > Zetaproteobacteria > Mariprofundales > Mariprofundaceae > Mariprofundus. Next base: position 9,189 of record CAZXAI010000017.1, on the reverse strand, counting down.
AATCTTTGACTGATCCCCCTGTAGCCAGTGCGCATGCGTATGGGCAATCGTGGCATTTTCATAGCCATCCGCCGTCTGTTCTCCCATGCCGCACGCCGTAGCCAACAGCGGCATGGCAATCACTACCGTTACAATCATCATCAATCGTTTCATGCTCTTTCTCCTGTTTCCGAATTTATAATCCATTAAACGCTTGCCATAACATCCACCCGGCCATGATCGTCAGCATCAGGCTGAACGCCCGTTGTAAATGCCGGGCTGAATACCTGTCGGCAATCAGGGCGCCCAGCCACGCCCCTGCCGCTGCCAGCGCCACAATAGACAGGGTCGGCTGCCATGCAATAGCCAGGTTCTCGGCATATCTGAGTGCCGCAACCAGCGAACTGGATACAATCAGCACCAGCGAGTGCGCCACTGCCGATTGATAACTGGCCACACCCAGCATCAGCAGCAAAGGCACAATCAGAAAGCCGCCGCCGACACCCAGCAGGCCGGTAATAAAACCCGTCCCCAAACCGGCCAGCATCGAATAACGGCAATCGCACGGCGTCGTTTGGGCATGAGCGGTAATTTTCATCATCTGCCTGCTATGCATCCACCATGCCACAAACAGCACCAGGCCGGCAAACACAATGGCTTGAAGCTGATCAGATATATGCAAGCCGATACTCGCACCGGCAAAACCGCCAACCATACCGCCAATAGCAAAAAAGCGGTGCAGGCGCCATTCGATCAGCTGCCATCGTCTGTTGCGCAACAGGGCAATCAGGCTGACGCAGGCTACGATCACCAGACTCGTGGCAATGGCCTGTTTGAGCGGCATGCCGAGTCCGAAACTGAGCAGCGGCACGGCAATCATGCCGCCGCCTGCGGCAAACAGGGACAACACCAGGCCAATCAATGGCGCCGCCAGCCACAGGGCCCAGCTCATTACATCAGGCCCCCGATTGCAGCGGCAGGCCGGCGCTCCGCCATGCGCCCATGCCGCCGGAAAAATTATACACCGTGGCAAAACCCGCTTTGGCCAGCGCCGTGGCTGCCATGGCCGAACGATTGCCCGAGGCGCAAATCACCACCACCGGCTTATCCGCCCCGATTTCATGCATGCGGGCGGATACCTCGCCGAGCGGCATATGCATGGCAGCCTTGGCATGACCGGCAGCCCATTCGCCGGGCTGACGGACATCGAGCAGAACATGAGTATGATTACGTAACTTCATGTATTCACTGGCAGAAATACTCTTTACACCCGATAGTTTAGGCGCAATCACCCGCTGCCACAGCATCCAGCCGACAAGCAGGGCGATAAAGATATACACTGCATTTTGTTGCATAAACTGCATCACTTACTCCAATGGACGCGCATGGCGACGCGCATGGCACTTTGCTACCCCGTGATATGAAACATGATCACAGGATGGCAAAAGTCATGCAGGCGCGTTATTTGTTTCATGTTAACAAGACGGCACAGGCGATGGGGCCTGGGAGGGAGGGGTAGGAGAACACCGCCTGCACCGTCAACTGCTTACCCGTTACAACTGTGTTTAAAACCCAGTTTGGACAGGATAATTTCCATCAGACACCACTGCGTAAATCCCGATTGCAGCAGGTTGGCACCGACAAAGGCGGTAAACCACAGCCAGGTCGGTTCGCTTAAATCCACACCATTATAGCGGTATGAGAGGTACAAACTGAGCAGGATAAATGTACCTGCAATAATCCGTATCATGCGTTGAATCGTCATCATGTTTCTCCTTGTGTTAATACATTAAAAATCTAAAATCTTTCACCGCAAAGGTACGCAAAGGAAAATCAATGAATGGTTCTGCTTTGCGTACCTTTGCAGTAAGCGCCTTTCATCTATGACTTTTCACGTTGCCAGAGGTAGTACATCAGCGGGGTGACGAATAAAGTCAGTATCGTCGCGGCCAGCGTGCCGAAGGCCATGGACACGCCCAGTCCGCCGAATACCGGATCGGTGATCATGATTGAGGTGCCGGCAATCACCGCCAGCGCCGTCAGCAGAATCGGACGCGCACGCACCGCACCGGCTTCCAGTACGGCTGTTTTCACATCGAATCCCCGCTGGCGATAATCGAGAATAAAATCAATCAGCAGGGTGGAATTGCGCACCACAATACCGGCCAGCGCGATCATGCCGATCATGGATGTGGCCGTGAACGGCTGGCCGGTAATCCAGTGGCCGGGAAAAATACCAATCATCGTCAAAGCAGTCGGCGCCATCACCAGCATGGGCAGAATCAGCTGCCCGTAATAGGCCACCATGAGCAGATAAATCAGTACCAGCGCGACAATAAAGGCAGCGCCCAGATCGCGGAACACATCCAGCGTCAAACGCATTTCACCGTCCCATAGCATGTGATAACCGAACGTATCCTCCGGCGTGGTTTTGGTGAAACGCATGCCACCGGTTTTTAATACCGTGCCGGGCAATACTGCCGCCCCGTCGAGCTGGCCATCCATACCCAGCAATGAATACACCTGCGAGCCCTGCCTGGGCTCGGCCATGACATAGGCCACCTGATGCCCGTCCTTGCTGTAGATCGGTTTGGCGGCAACGCCCTCCTCCACCGTGGCAAACGCGGATAACGGCACCGGCCCGTGCGCGCCGCTGACATAAATCCGGTTCAGATCCTCGGCATGGGCGCGCAACGATTTGGGCAGTTGCACATGCAGCTTGATCTGGTGACGCTCGTTACGCACATGCAGCGCGCCGAAATCATAACCGTGCAGGAAATCGCGCAGTGCCATCTCCACCTGTGCGGTCGCCACACCCAGTTGAGCCGCTTTTTCCTTGTTCACATTGATATTCAACTGCATCTGATCATCACCGACCGAGTCATCGATATCGGTCACATCATAGGTGTGCTCAAAGGTATGGCGCACGGACTTGGCAATCTGACGCAAGGTAGCGTAATCCGGGCCGTAAATTTCACCCAGCAGGGTAGCGCGCACCGGCGGGCCCGGTGGATCTTCCACCAGCTTGATACTCACCTTCGGGTGCGCTGCAATGAGCGGTTTGAGCATTTTGCGTAACTGCAGCACTATCCCGGCTGATTGAATGGTACGCTTGTGTTTATCCACCAGATTGACCCGGATATCAGCCAGATTGGCGCCTTGGCGCAGCACCGCGCCGCGCAGCATGCCATTGAAATCCACCGGCCCGCCCCGCCCGACATAGGTCTCATAGTCCGTCACCATCGGATGCGTGCGCACCACTTCGGCCACTTCACGCGCCACCCGGTCGGTTTCTTCCAATGCCGCGCCTTCGGGCAGGTCGATAGTGATATTAAAGGTGTTATTATTGCCCTTGGGCAACATCTTGAGTTCCACCGAACCCGGCGTCATCGGCCCGTTGATGCCGGCCGGGCGCAAAAACTGCCAGCCCGGTTCCAGCATGGCCGCCGCAAACAGAATGAATATCACCAGTGCAAACAAACGGCGTTTCGTTTTGGATTCCACCAGCGGCGTGGCCAGGCGCATATATATGCGGTGCACTGCATCTTTGGGCGATGCATCCTTCTCTTCCATGGTGGCATCCGTCATCTTGCACGGCAACCAGCGCTGGGCAATCCACGGCGTGAACATATAGGCGATCACCAGCGATGCAGCCATGGCAATCGGCGTATTAAACGGAATCGGCGCCATATACGGCCCCATCATGCCGGTCACAAAACCCATCGGCAGAAAGGCCAGAATCACGGCAATGGTGGCGATAATGGTCGGCTTGCCGGTCTCGTTGACCGCTGAAACAATCAGCGCAGCCTTTTCTTTGAGACTGCTTGCGCCGTGATGCAGATGGCGATGGATATTCTCGATCACCACAATCGCATCATCGACCAGCAGACCGAGCGCCAGAATCAGTGCAAACAGGGCAATGCGATTGATGGTTTGATCGGCGATAAAGCCGACGGCCAGCACAATCAGCAGAATCAGCGGGATATTCATGGTCACAATAGCCGCTTCGCGCCAGCCCAGGAACAGCAGCAGAATGATAATCACCGTGGCAATAGCGATGCCGAGATGTTCCAGTAACAGATTCACCGCTGCATTGGCGCGTTCACCGGAATCGCGGGTAATCACCACGGACACATTATCCGGAATAAAATCGCCTTTCAGCGCATTGAGTTTGCGTTCAATACGCTTGGTCACTTCAACCGCATTGGTATCGCGCTTCTTGGCCAGCGTGATCGATACGGCAGGACGTTCCTCACCCACCGCATGCCCCTTCACCGACTGACCGAAACCGATCCGGTGATACACCTGCGCCTCGGACGGGCCATCGCTGATTGTCGCCACATCGCTCAGATAAATCGGCTTGTGCTGCCACTGGCCGACAATCAAACGCCCCACCTCGCTCGCGCTGTTCAGATAACCGTTCAACCATACCTTGATCTCGCGATTATCACCCACCAGCCGCCCAGTCGGGCCGCCGGCATTGGCGCTGACCAATACCTTGTGCAACTGATCGAGCGCAATGTGATAGGCAGCCAGGCGCACCGGATCGAGCTCAATACGCACCTGACGATCATTGCCGCCGATAATATTCGCCACCGATACATCATCGAGCGGCGTCAATTGATCGCGCACGCGCTCGGCCAGCCGTTTTAGCGCCAACCCGTCCATAGCATCGGAGGACAGCGTAATCACCGACACCGGCACATCATCCACATCCAGCGGCTTGACCAGCGGTTCGGATGCGCCGGCCGGCAGGCGGTCGAGATTATGCATGATGCGGTCGTATAATTTGACCAGACTGGCTTCCTTGTCTTCACCGACCTTGAACATCACCGTCACCACAGCCTGTGAATCCAGCGCCACGCCATAGGTGTGATCCACACCGGTCATTTCGCGCAGCACCATCTCCATCGGCCGCAGAATCAGATTCTGCACCTCTTCGGGCGAAGCGCCCTGCATGTGGACGATCACATTGGCCGCCGGCACATCGATGGACGGATTTTCCTCGCGCGGCGTCACTATCAGCGCCAGTGCACCGATCAGGAATATCAATACACTGAGCAACGGCGTCAGGTTGGAATGCATCGCCGCCTTGCCGAAGCGACCGGCAATATTGAGAGGTGCGTTATCTTGCATGATTTATTTATCCTGCACGTTCATGCCGCTGTGCAGCGGCGGGGTCGCGCCCCAGGCAATGCGGTCGCCAGCGTGCAGGCCGGCCAGGATTTCCACCTGATTGGCGTGAACCTGCTCGCCCGGACGAATTTGCCGATAATGTGCGATGCCCTTGTCATCCACGATATAGATGCCATGCAGGCCGGCCATTTTTATCACGGCTGCACGCGGCACCAGCAGCGCCTGACGCGTACCCACGGCGAAGCCGACCTGGGCATACATGCCCGGGTGAATGGCAGCATCAGATGGCAGGGCAATTTTAATCATAAACTGATGCGACACAGCATCGGCAGCTTCCACCACCTGACGAACCACGCCGGCAATACGGCGTTTCATCGAAGGGATATCCACCTCCACCTGGTCGCCGACATGAATGCCACTGACAAACTGTTCGGAAACATAGGTTTTCACCAGCAGACTGGCCGGATCTTCCAGGGTCAGAATCGCCGCACCCGGCTGAGCCAGATCCCCCTTGCTCAATCGTTTTTCCACCACCACGCCGTCCACCGGTGAGAGCACCTCGGCATAGCCCAGTTGATTGCGCGCCTGCGCCACCTGTGAACGGGCCAGCTTATAGCGCAAACGCACCCGATCCAGTTGCTGCTTGGTCGCGGCATGATCACGGTATAAGGATTCATAACGCTGCATATCCATCGTTGCATCGGCCAGGTCGGCCTCGGCCTGCACCAGCGCCTGCCTGGCATTAACCGGATCGACCCGCACCAGCACCTGCCCCTTTTTCACACGATCACCTGCGCGCACCGACAGTTTTCGAATATAGCCGGAAATGCGCGAACTGATCGATACGCGATGATCGGATGTGACCGTACCGCTACTGACATAATGCGCATCCACATCGACAGGTTTCACTACCATGGTGCTGGCCCGGGTCATCATGCTGCCCTGTGCCGCGACCGGATTACTGCCTTCATCGCTACAGGCCTGCAACGACAGCGCCGCCATCAGAATCAGCAAAAATATCTTGTTCATCGGATCACTCCCTCATTCAATGCGCCCACCGCCAGTTGCAGCGCGGCCTGGGCAATCGTCACATCATATCTGGCCCGAATACGCGATAATCGCGTTGTATCCACCAGCAACTGGGCATCGAGCAAATCGGAGGTTTTGGATAAGCCCTGCTGATAACGCAAGGATTTAATACGCAGCGATTCCCGGCTTTGTTTCAGCGCCTCGCGCTCGCTGCTGTGGCGCGCCCTGCTTTCATCCAGCATGCGCCATGCATGGCTGACTTCATTGTGAATCTGCTGCTTGCGATCCGCCAGTTTCAGTTCCAGGGCAATCAGTTTGGCGCGGGATGCGCGTATTTTCGCCCGATCCCCGCCACCGGCAAACAGGTTCATACTGACCGTTGCGCCAATCATGCTATTGCGATTTTTGAGTGTCGGGGTGGCAGCATTCCACTCCTGCCCTGCCACCAGATCGACACGCGGGAGAAATGCCGCCCGGCTCGCATCCACGGCAGCCTGACCGGCCTGATAGGCTGCCTTCAACGCTTTCAGATCAGGCCGCAACAGCATGGCCTGGTCGATTGCCTGCTGCTGCGTCCAGTCAGGCATGGCCAGATGCGGTTCTTCATCTATATTCAGCCTCGTATCAGCCCCCAGCCCCAGCACGCGCTGCAATGCTTCGTTGGCCCGGGCATAGGCATGATTGGCCTGTTTCAGTTGCAATCTGCTGCGCAGCAAATGCACATGCGCATCCATCACGTCACTGCTCAGCAGCACCCCGCGTTTGTGCAGAGCCTGCGTATCCTGATAGCGCTTTTCCGCCGCACTCACGGCGGTCTGCATGGCATGAATCGCAGCATAGGCCGCCCGCGTTTGCACATAAGCGGCAATGGTCTGATAAATCACCTGCTGGTGCATGGCAGCATGACTCAATACTGCCGCTTCAGCCTGATGATCGGCCTGCTGTTTACCGGCCCACAATGCCCCGCCCTGATAAACAGGCATGCTGACATTCAGCCTGGTCTGGTAGTTATTAATATAACCGGGGTGATTCAGGAATGCCGGGGCGAAATCCGCCGCAGTGATTTTTTGCTGATTCAAACGTATGCCAAAATAATCACCCGGTGCATCGGTTCGCACCACGCCGGTAGTCAAATCAACACGCGGTAAAAAATAACCCAGCGCCTGATCCTGTCCGGCTCTGGCCTGCGTCACGGCACTGCTATCAGCAGCCAGCAAGCGGTTATGCGCCAGCGCATAGGCTACGCTCTGCTTTAAGGTGGTAATCTCGGCGGCATCCGCATTGACTGCCATGACGGCAATCATCAACATCAACATCCTCTTAATTAGAACATTGTAATTTACTGATATATTAGACCAAAAAAACACATCTCACCCCTTGCTGTCAGTGGCACTGCACATTTCCGGGCAATAAATCTGTTTCAGTGCATGTACCAGATCGGCCCAGGCCGGATTGGCAATACGATAAAACACCTGCTGCCCGCGCTTTTCATTGCGTATAATACCCAGCAAACGCATCTTGGCCAAATGCTGTGATAAATTGGACTGGGCCGCACCGGTGGCTTGCATGATTTCATGCACGCACATCGGCCCATCGAGTAACAGGCACAGCACAGACAGGCGCAATTCATGCGCAATGGCCCGCAAGCCCTGACTGGCATCGGTAACTTTATCTTTCGGTATCTCTTGCATAACGCGCATTATATTCGATTTTAATTATATTAGCAATGGTTAATATACCGAACCCTGCACATCGTCCTGTGTTTGTTGTTTATGCGTGATACTGAACAGACTCTTCGCGCACGGCGCGGAAAAATTCAATGGCGTGCTCTTTGGGTACATCCGGTGTAATACCGTGACCGAGATTAAATACATGCCCGTTACCATGCCCGAAACGAGCCAGAATATCTTTGACTTCCTCGCGGATACGATCCGGTTTGGCATAGAGCATGGTCGGATCCATATTGCCCTGCAGGGCTACGCGGTCACCCACGCGTGCTTTGGCCACATCAATATCAATGCTCCAGTCCAGCCCCAGCACATCACAACCGGTATCGGCCATGGCTTCCAGCCAGCCCATACCACCCTTGGAATACAGGATGACCGGCACCTTGCGCCCTTCGTTTTCGCGTGTTAGCTGATCGACAATGCGCTGCATGTATTGCAGGGAGAATTCTTTATAGTCGCGGGTATTAAGTATGCCGCCCCAGGTATCAAATATCTGTACAGCCTGAGCCCCGTTGGCAATCTGCCCGTTCAGATAGGCAGCGACGGAATCGGCCAGTTTTTCGAGCAGCAAATGCATGGTATCCGGCTCGTTGAACATCATCGCTTTGACTTTGGAGAAGTTCTTGGAACCGCCACCCTCGACCATATAGGTGGCCAGCGTCCACGGGCTGCCGGTAAAACCAATCAGCGGCACGCGCCCGTTCAGATCGCGGCGAATGGTGCTGACGGCATCCATGACATAACCCAGCTCCCGGCTCGGATCATCCAATAGCGGCAGCTTGTCCACATCGGCGCGGTTACGCAGCGGATCAGAAAACTTCGGCCCTTCGCCTGCCCCGAAGCTCAAATCCATACCCATCGCTTCGGGCACCACCAGGATGTCGGAGAACAGAATCGCGGCATCGGCATCGAGAATATCAATCGGCTGCAGGGTCACTTCGCTGCATAATTCCGGCGAGCGGCACAGATTCAAAAAGCCGCCGGCTTTTTCGCGCGTGGCGCGATATTCCGGCAGATAACGGCCGGCCTGACGCATCATCCACACCGGCGTACGCTCGACATCTTCACGCAAACACGCCCGCAAAAACAAATCATTCTTCAATTCAGTCATGTTGTTAAATCCTTTTTTTGACACAGATGTACGCAGATATTCGCAGATTAAAACCAGACAGCGAACATACCGCATCTGCTATTCAATGCGCCAGACATTTTCGCCTTTATCTGCGTATATCTGCGTCTAATATTCAGTCCCAGATATAACCTTCGGTCGGGGATGATGCAGAAGCAAAAGCACGTTTGGGCATGCGCCCGGCCAGAT
>CAZXAI010000016.1:0-15912 GCA_964638265.1 uncultured Zetaproteobacteria bacterium | reverse complement strand
CAAACCCAGATCCAGCAGCTTGCCGGGATGATCAAACCAGTCTTCATCGACCTTGACCCAGATATTCAGGCGTACTTTACAGCCCAGAATTTCTTCCAGACCCAGGCGCGCTTTGGTGCCGACAGCTTTCATGCCGCCGCCGCCCTTGCCGATCAGCATCGGCTTGTGGCGTTCACTGCCGACCAGAATCACCGCCTCGATTTCCACCACGTCATCAAATTCTTCAAAGCGTTCAATATCCACCGCAGTCTGGAATGGAATTTCCTGATGCATGGATAAAAACACCTGCTCACGCACATATTCAGCGGCCAGTTGCCGCTGGCTCTGATCGGTGAACCAGTCCGGATCGTGCAACGGCGCCTGCAGCGGCAGATATTTGGCCAGTTCATTCAATAAACTGTCGGTCTGAATGCCTTTGCGGGCCGACACCGGAATATAGGCTTTCGCACCCGGATCCATCTGCTGCAACTGCTGCAAACGCGGCAACAACCTGCTTTTGTCAGCCCGATCCACCTTGTTGAGCACATGAATACGCGGCTGCGTCAGCCGCCCATCGGCAAAGCGTTCGATCAGTTTCCGGGTCGGCATATCCAGCGGCTTGCTGGCATCCTGCATAATGGCCAGCACATCGGCTTCTTCCGCTGCGGCATAGGCGATACGCACCATATTCCGATTGAGTTGTTTCGATCCCTTGTGAATACCGGGCGTATCGACGAAAATAATCTGGCGCACATCATCGCTATAAATGCCGAGTATGCGATGGCGCGTGGTCTGCGGCTTGGGCGTTACAATCGCCACCTTGGCGCCAATGATATGATTCATCAGGGTCGATTTGCCCACATTCGGCACGCCCAGCAGCGCTACGGTGCCGCAGCGAAAATCCTTGTCATTCATGATTCAACTTCCTGTACGCCTGTTCGGCAGCCTGGGTTTCAGCCTGTTTCTTGCGCTCGCCGGCGCCCGTACCCATCAGTTCGCCCCTGACCCGGCAGCTGGCTTCAAAACGCGGAGCAACGCCGGCTCCGAGATCGCGCAGTTCATATTCCGGCAAACCCCAGTCATGGGCCTGGGTCCATTCCTGCAAACGGCTTTTGGCATCGCGCGTGTCAATATCGCCGATATCCGTCAGCATGAGCTGCCAGGCGCGCCGCACGACTGCCCTGGCCGCGTCCCATCCGCCATCTTCAAACACTGCGCCAATCACCGCCTCGACTGCATTGGCGGCAATGGACGGCGATTTTATACCATCGCCCGCAGTCAGCCGCTCACCCTCGCCCACACGCAGATAGCGAACCAGCTGCCATGCACTGGCAACCTGCAGCAAAGCCTGTTTACGCACCAGCACCGAACGCATGCGGGATAATTCGCCTTCCGGTTTATCGCTATAGGTGGCATGCAAATATTGTGAAATCACCAGCCCCAGCACCGCATCACCGAGGAACTCCAGCCGTTCCATGTGCATGCCCGTACCGGCCAAATCCACAGAGCGGTGCGTCAGGGCGCGATGCAACAGTTGGGGGTCTGCAAACGCATAATTAATACAGGCTTGCAGCCTGCTCACGCCTTCACCGCTATTATCGTGCATCCGGATGATCCACGCTGGATATCGCATAGGGTGTAAAATTCAGGTCTATGCGCGTTCGATCACGCAGCGCATCCAGCCCCGTCAAGGCGGCAGGGTCATAGGTGTCGTCTGCATCCACATCGGCCACTTTGCCGAAGGGCCATACGGTCACGCTATAATGCGATGACACTTCCAGCATATCCCCTGTCGCCCTGATGTGCAGGGCATCGTAAAATGCTGACGGTAAATCGTCTTTGTACAGGTATTGCAAACGGAACAGGTCATCGAGCTTGGCTCTCGCTGCAGGCGCGCTGGCCCTGGCCATCGATTGCACCAGCAGATCGAAACAATGCTGGGCTTTTGAGTTGACATAGTATGCATTGCCAATCTGAGCGCCATTGAGCACGAGGAAACCCGCGACGGCAACCCCGAACAGCAATTTAAACACGGAAAATCCGCGTTCGGCACGCCTGCCCGCCATTCCAACCGGCTCCGGACGCTTATTCAATCACGTGCCCGATTCGATCCCAGCGCGGTGCGCCTTTCACATGATCCCAGGACCACCACACTATCGCCGCCCGACCCACCATATAGGATTGCGGCACAAAGCCCCAGAAACGGGAATCACGGGAATTATTGCGATTATCGCCCATGGCGAAATACATGCCCTTGGGCACCGTCCACTCGCCATCACGGATCGAATACTGCTTGCGCAGGACAAAATGCTTGATGCCATCCAGATTTTCCACATACAGACCGGATACGTCGGCGCTGCCATCCTGCATGAAATAGGTGCGCATCCCCTTCTTTTCCAGCGGCATCAGCTTGCCATTGACGCTCAGCTTATTATCGCGATAGACCACTTTATCGCCGGGCAGACCGACGATACGCTTGATATAATCCTTGCTCTTGTCTTCCGGAAACACGAATACCGCCACATCGCCGCGCTTGGCCTCTTTCGACAGCAACTGGATATCAGTCAGCGGAATGCGGAAGCCATAGGGGTAACGCAGCACAAACAGGTAATCGCCAATTTCCAGCGTCGGCACCATGCTCGACGACGGTATTTTAAATGGCGCCACAATAAAACTGCGGATCACAATGGCCAGCAGCGCAATAACAATCAGGCTCTCTAACCATTCCCGCCAGACCGGTTTTTTATTCTCGCTCATGTTTTGTCCCTTATCAGCTATTGTGGCTGAAATTCAAAATATTTATTTACCGCAAAGGACGCTAAGTTTCGCAAAGAAAACCATAAAAGGCATAGAGTCATTTAATCCTGGATCTGGTTTACCTTTCTTTGCGCAGCTTTGCGTTCTTTGCGCTTCAAGCTTGTATTTATTGCCTATTCATTCAACTTCAGTACGGCTAAAAATGCTTCCTGCGGCACTTCGACGCTGCCGATGGATTTCATACGTTTCTTACCCCGTTTCTGCTTTTCCAGCAGTTTGCGCTTGCGGGTAATATCGCCGCCATAACATTTCGCCGTCACATTCTTGCGCACCGCCTTGATCGTCTCACGCGCCAAGATACGACCGCCGATAGCCGCCTGCAAGGGCACATCGAACTGCTGGCGCGGAATCAACTGGCGCAGTTTCTTGACCAGTTCACGACCGCGCGTTTCGGCAATGGATCGGTGCACAATCAAGCTCAGTGCATCAACCGGCTCGGCATGCACCAGCACATCAAGCTTGACCACATCATCGGCGCAGAAGTCGGATAACTCATAATCCATCGAGGCATAACCGCGCGACACCGATTTCAGCCGGTCGTAGAAATCGATCACCATCTCGGCCAGCGGCAGCCGATAACTCAGCATCACCCGACCCTGCCCGATAAATTTCATATCCTGCTGCATGCCGCGCCGTTCCTGGCACAGCTTCATCATCGCGCCGACAAATTCTTCCGGCGTAAAGATGCTGGCAATCACCGTCGGCTCTTCCACGCTTTCTATCGTTTGCGGATCGGGGAATTCGCTGGGATTGGATGTTTCAAATATTTCGCCATCGGTTTTGTGAATCTTGTAAATCACGCTCGGCGCGGTGGTGATCAAATCCAGATCATATTCGCGCTCCAGCCGCTCCTGCACAATTTCCATATGCAGCATGCCGAGAAAGCCACAGCGAAAGCCCAACCCCAGGGCCGAAGAGTTCTCCGGTTCAAAGGTGAAGGCCGGATCATTCATATTCAGCTTTTCGAGTGAGTCGCGTAAATCATTGTAGTCGGCCGAATCAACCGGGTACAGGCCGGAAAACACCATCGGTTTCGGTTCCCGATAACCGGGCAGGGCTTCTGTGCAACCACCCTTCAAGGTAGTGACGGTATCACCGACCTTCAAATCAGCCAGCGTCTTGATACCGCCGGTCAAAAAACCCACAGCGCCGGATGCCAGTTCGGGCGCTGATAACGGTGCAGGCATAAACCGGCCCACATCCATCACTTCATAACTGGCTGCAGTCGGCATCGACATCAGGCGGAATCGATCACCCTTTTTGAGCACGCCATCGACCACGCGCACCAGCGCCATCGCCCCGACATAGGCATCAAACCACGAATCCACCACCAGTGCGCGCAAGGGTTTGTCATCATTATTTTCCGGTGGCGGCACATGTTCGACAATGGCTTCCAGCACGTCGGCAATGCCCACGCCGGTCTTGGCCGATACCGGAATGGCATAGGATGCATCCAGTCCGATCACTTCCTCGATCTGGCGTTTGGCCTCATCGATATCGGCACTGGGCAGGTCGATTTTATTGATCACCGGGATAATTTCGAGGTCATTATCCATGGCCAGATACACATTGGCCAGCGTCTGCGCCTCTACCCCCTGGGCCGCATCGACAATCAGCAGCGCGCCCTCGCAAGCCTGTAGCGAGCGGGACACTTCATAGGTAAAATCGACATGGCCGGGGGTGTCGATCAGATTCAGTTGATAGGTTTCACCATTGTTGGCGGTGTACGTCAGCGTTGCCGTCTGCGATTTGATGGTAATGCCGCGTTCCTGCTCCAGCTCCATCGAGTCGAGCACCTGTTTGGTTTTCATCTCGCGCTCGGACATGGCGCCAGTCACTTCAATCAAGCGGTCGGCCAGCGTCGACTTGCCATGATCGATATGGGCGATAATGGAAAAATTACGGATATGGGATTGATTTATCTTGCTCATTGGCGCGGCAGTGTAACGATGCGCCAGCCCATGCGCCATAAAGCGATGCGTTTACCCGACCGCCATCATACTGCCCACCACCACATCCGCATGATTGTAATCCAGCTGAACCCGGTGATAAACCCCTGCTTGCTCCAAAATCAGACTGGGAAAGCCATGCGCGCCAATGCGTTGGGCCATGTGAACCTCATAGATCAAACGGCGTTGCGTGTCCGGCCCATTCAAATCATGGGCAAAGCGCTGGCGATCCAGGTTCAGGCCGGCAGCCAGATCCATCAGCACATCATCATGCGACGGATTCCTCGCCTGTAGATAATAAGCCTGCTGAATCGATGCGATCATGGCATCTTCCATATCCGGATGCTGCAACTTTGCCGCAATCACCGCGCGACAGGCCGGATAGGTGGAACGCCGAGGCTGGCACAGGCGCCAGAAATCGTAATTAAAACGCGTGCCGGGCACCCGTTTCTGAATGGTCTGCCAGTGCCTGCGGATCATCTGCTGCGTTGCATCGGGCATCGGCGCATCGGAATCCGGCGCCAAGCCGCCGAGCAGGTATTGCACATCCAGTGTATCCGGCAGCTGTGTCTGCACTTCCGCCCAGACAGGCCGAAACGCCCAGCACCAGCTGCACATGGGATCATGAACATAGTAGAGCGTGGCGGGCTTCACCGCATCGACATCCCCGCCTGCGCCTGTTTCATACCACGGGGTGGAAAAAGTCCATGCGCGTTAGTGCAGGTGAATAATATGATTGCGATCAGGCCCGGTGGACAGCATCGCTATCGGACACTCGCACACCGCTTCAATACGCTTGAGCAGCGCCACGGCATTGGCCGGCAATTGATCCAGCGCGGTTGCGCCAAAGGTGTTTTCATGCCAGCCCGGCAGGATTTCATAAACCGGCACCACGGCATCGAGCTGATCACAACAGGCCGGAATGGATGCCAGACGTTCGCCATTCAATTCATAAGCCACGCACAGTTTGACTTCATCCAGACCATCGAGCACATCCAGCTTGGTAATCGCCAGGCCGGTCACGCCATTGATACGCACGGCATGTTGCACGACCGGGCCGTCAAACCAGCCGGTGCGGCGTGGACGCCCTGTGGTAGCGCCGAATTCGTTGCCCTTTTCCGCCATATGTTTGCCGGATGGACAATCCATGCCCTCGGCATTGTATAATTCGGTCGGAAACGGCCCTGCACCAACGCGCGTGGTATATGCCTTGCAGATACCCAGTACCGCATCGACCTGACCGGGGCCGACGCCCAGTCCGGCCAGCGCAGCACCGGCCACCGTGTTCGATGAGGTGACAAACGGATAGGTACCGTGATCGACATCCAGCATCGAACCCTGCGCCCCTTCGTACAACACGCTGTCGCCGGCCTTGATATGGCGCTGCAGAATCAACGGCACATCCGCAGCCAGCGGCAATAAACGCGCCCGCGCCAGATCCAGCGCCTGTTCTACGTCCTCACGTGCAACCGGTTCAGCCTTGAGATACTGGGTCAGCATAAAATTGACATATTCCAGATTGGCATGGATGCGCGCATCCAGCGTATCGGAGCTCAAATCCACCAGACGAATACCGCGCCGGGCGGTCTTGTCTTCATAACACGGGCCAATGCCCTTGCCGGTGGTGCCGATTTTATCCTTGCCCTTGGCCACTTCACGCGCCGCATCCAGAGCCCGGTGGTATGGCAAAATCAACTGGCAACGCTCGGAAATTTTCAGCCGTTCGGCCACCGGAATACCGGCCGCAATCAGCGTGTCCATCTCTTCCACCAGGTGGAATGGATCGACCACGGTGCCGTTACCAATCAGGCAGGCTGTGTTCTCATGCAGGATACCGGACGGGATATGATTGAGAACGGTCTTCTGATCGCCAATGACCAGCGTATGGCCGGCATTCGGCCCTCCCTGAAAGCGGGCTACCACATCTACATCCGGCGTCAGCAGATCGACAATCTTGCCCTTGCCTTCATCGCCCCACTGGATTCCAATCGCTACAGTATTTGTCATATCAACCCCAATTTATGCACCACGAAGACACGAAGGCACAAAGGTAATCAATACAGAATCTGACTGTTCCTTGTGTCTTTGTGCCTTTGTGGTTAAATCTTAGCCTGCGTTAATCAGCGCCCACAAATCACAGGAAAAACCGGTAGCCGGCATATCCCGGCCATGCGCCGCCATCATGGCATCGTAACGCCCGCCATGCAGCAAGGCCTGCGCCACGCCGGGTGCAAAACCGGCAAATAAAATACCGCTGTGATACAAAAAGCGCGGCATCACAGCAGCATCGGCATAGACGCTGACATGCCCTGCCAGCTTATCACCCAGTTCTTCAACCAAATCCAGCAACTCATTGGCAGCATGGTCAAAATCAGCATTGATTGATCCAATGTGTGAACGAATCCACGACTGGTCTGCGCCACCCGATACCATGTCCAGCAAGGCCTGCGATGCTGCATCGGACAGCTGTTGCGTTGCTATCAACTCGGATAAATCATCCGGCGAACGACGGGACATCAGCGCCGTCCAGCGATCCAGGCTGGCGCCGGTATCTGCCACCAGCGCCTTGAGCAAACCGATATGCCCAACCTGCAATACCGGTTGCTGAAATCCGGCAGCCAGCATGGTGCGGGCAGCCAGGTGCATCACTTCGATATCACCGGCCTTACCGGCTACGCCGAGGCATTCCACCCCGGTCTGCCACTGCTGGCGGGAACCGCCGCGCACATCCGGTCGCGCCAGCATGACGGTGCCGGAATAACAGAGTTTCAGGATTGCTTCATGCTGTAAACGGGTGGCGGCGATGCGGGCAATCTGCGGCGTCATATCGGATCGAATGGCCAGCGTGCCGGCGCCGGCCGGATCGGAAAACACAACGGTCTGATCGGCCAGAAAACGGCCTGCGCCGGACTGCATCGAATCCGGACGTTCCAGCATGGGCGGAATCACTTCCTCATAACCAGCGGCCTCAAACAGGGATAAAATCTCACCCTGCAGACGGCGCAATGCTTTTGCCTGTGCACCAAAGGCATCATTCAGGCCAATGATCGGTTTATGCGTCGGCATTACATGGCTCCCAGTTCGGCATAACGCACCACCAGCATATCAGGCAGGGCGGCCAGCCTGTCCAGCACATCCTGAGACGGTGGCGTATCCACCTGAATAATGGCGACCGCCGTATCGGCGTCTTCGCGGCGACCGAGCCTGAAATCACCGATATTGATGCCCGCCTCAGCCAGCACAGCACCCATAGCGGCAATCATGCCCGGCTTGTCCTCATTCTGAATGACAATCAGATTGCCCTCGGGCGCCATTTCCACATCGCAGGTATCAAAGCTGACAAAGCGCGGGCGTGATTCATCAAACAGGGTACCGGACACGCAGCGCTTGCCTTCGTCCCCTTCCACTTCCAGTTTGATCAGGGTGGAAAAACGATCCTGTGTTTCGCGGGCGAATTCCGCCACTTCGATGCCGCGATCCTTGGCCAGCATGCCGGCATTGACCGCATTCACATCTTCCATGCTGTGCGACAACAGGCCCTGCAACATCGTATTGATCAACGGCTTGCGATTGATACGTGCGGCATGGCCTTCAAAGCTGACGGTCACACGCGAATAGCCCGGCTTCATGGTCTGACCGAGGAACCGGCCCATGCGCTCGGCCAGCAACAAATACGGCGCCAGCAAACGCTGCTCTTCTTCGGACAGGGATGGCACATTCACCGCATTGGAGACCGTGCCGGAGAGCAGATAATCGGACATCTGCTCGGCCACCTGCACCGCTACATTTTCCTGCGCCTCATCGGTGGATGCGCCGATATGCGGCGTAAAACTGATATTATCCAGTTCAAACAAACGGTTTTCACGCGCCGGTTCGCTGGCATACACATCGAGCGCGGCAGCGCGCAGATGGCCGGATTTGCACGCGTCATACAGCGCATCCTCATCGACAATGCCGCCACGGGCGCAGTTGACGATAATGGAGCCTTTTTTCATGCGGCCAATGATATCGGCATTGATCAGGTTACGCGTGGCATCGAGCAACGGCACATGAATAGTCAGCACATCGACGGTTTCAGCCAGTTCGGCGACGGTCTCCACCTTGGTCACGCCCATGGCTGCCGCACGCTCATCGGAAATAAACGGGTCGTAAACAAATACGGCCATGTGCAGCCCTTTCAAGCGATCACAAACGATAGAACCGATATTGCCCGCGCCAATCACGCCGGCCTTTTTTCCAGTCAGTTCCATGCCCATAAAACGGGATTTTTCCCACAGACCGGCCCTGGTGGATGCGGAGGCCTGCGGAATCATGCGAGCGGCAGCGACAATATGGGACACGGCCAGTTCCGCTGTGGTAATGGTGTTGCCGAACGGCGTATTCATGACCACGATACCGCGACGCGAACAAGCTTCGACATCAATATTATCCACCCCGATACCGGCCCGACCAATCACCTTGACCCGTTTGGCTGCATCCAGCAGATCGCCTTTCAAGGTCGTCGATGAACGCACCGCAATGGCATCATAATCACCGACAATGGCCAGTTTTTCCGCATCGGACAGGCCCGGCTTGTAATCCACATCCACGCCGCGCGCCTTGAACACTTCAATCGCACGACTACTCATCTTGTCCGCAATCCAGACCTTGGGCATTAGCCATCTCCTTCAAAAAAACTTTATATCACCACGAAGTTCACGAAAGACACGCAGCATGTCCATGTTCGTGGTGCGTTAAACCCGGGCTTTGGAAAATCAAGCACTCAGCCAGAGAATCGCGCCAGACAGCACATCGTACAAACCGGAGTGCGCAGGCACTCTATAGCCGCCCGTCTGAGGGTCAACCGCAATGCCGCGCACCACATTCGTTCCTGAACGGTTCAAAAATTCAGCCTGGCCGGGTGAATGCATCAGCAATTAAATCCTCGGGGGTATCAAAATCGGTGAAGCTGCGCAACCCGGGGTCGAACCGGCGCAACGCTTGTTCGCTCAGAATCGCAGTATTCAGCGTCGGAATCAACCGCATCAGGCTGCGGCGTCCCTGTGTGATACGGCTCTGCATGGCGGCCAGGCAACCCACCTTGGCGTAAAACGCAGGCATCGGCTGCAAACAGCCATCGATCTCGGCCAGTACGGCATCGTGACCGGCACGCCGGTCGGCCATCTGTTGCAACACGGCGGGCACAACGAAGGGCATATCCACACCGGTGACAAACAGCCAGTCTGTGCGCACCTGCGCCATCGCTGCCACGATCCCCATGATCGGGCCGCGCCCATCAGCTGCATCCATCACCTGTGTTATATTTCCCCGAGACAGATCAATGGCAAGAGGCTCACGCACACTGAGTACGATATCATTGAATAGCGGCAACAGATTAACCAGCGCACGATCCAGCAGGCTTTGCCCCTGAAATTCGACCTGCGCCTTATCCCGTCCCATACGGCGGGATTCACCACCAGCCAGGATAACGGCTGTGCAGTGCTCAATCATCATCTATCGGAATCGGCTCACCATCCAGACTGATGCTGTTTTTATCGCGCCAGTAGTCGCGGATGCCGGCATCGCCTTTCTTCTCGGCCCAGCGGTTCAGCAGCGGACGCTGGCCCGCGAAATCATACAGGGGCACGCCAAAACCGCAGGATGTGTGCACCAGATCGACGTCCATATCAACAATCTGCCGCGCACCGGGCAAGGGGTCAAAATGAGCATAGCATTCATCCCAGCCATCATCGGACGTCAGCAGTATACGCGCATGACCGTAGAGGCGCAGGATCAGCGGCGGCCCTTCAAAGGCACAGAACATCACCGTCATGCGACCATCCTGCGCCAGGTGCGCCGCTGTTTCATTGCCACTGCCGGTCAGGTTCAGCCAGATCACCCTGTTTGGCCCGAGTACGCGCAGGCTGTTTAAACCCTTGGGCGAGAGGTTGATGCGACTATCCGCCGTTGCCGTAGCGACAAAAAACATCTGCTGCCTGGCAATAAAATCATGATGTCTGTCATTGATCGCGGTAAATTTCTCACCCATTGCATGGCTCCTGTTGTGTTAACCATGCCAGTATCCATGCCGCCACGGCCTGATCCTCATTCAAACCGAATCGTGGCACCGGCACATCCAATGCCACATCCGTCACCAGCGCAATCAGATCCTCCGGCGCACAACGCAAGCTCGTGCAGCGGGCTGCGCGCACCACCTCGATCTTTGCACCCGGCAGGCTGTTATAACCCTCCACCAGCACCAGATCAAAACCCTCGCAATAGCGGCTGGCCAGCAGATTGGGGTTCAGTGACGCTTCGACATCGGCGACCATCATCATCTGCTGCGGCCCGATCAGAAACGCACGCGCCGCGCCGGCCTGCTTATGCCGCCAGCTATCCTTGCCCGGCGTATCCAGCTCGGGCTGATGATGGCTGTGTTTGATCGTGGCAATACGCAAACCCTGCGCGCTCAGGCGGGCCACCAGCTTCTCCACCAGTGTCGTTTTACCGGCATTGGAGCGGCCCACGATAGAAAGCACCGGCACCGTCATGGGTGCTGTGTGACCCAAGCATCACCATCGGGCGTGGTCTCTTTTTTCCAGATCGGCACGCGCTGCTTGAGCGTATCAATCAACCACTCACAGGCTTCAAAAGCCGGTTTTCTATGCTCAGCCCCGACCACGATCAACACGATTTGATCACCCGCATGTACGGTCGTTACACGGTGAATGATGCGTGCATCAATAATATTGAAGCGCGTGAGCGCCTCATCACGCAGCCCCTGCAAGGCTTTCACAGCCATACCCGCATATTGCTCAAATTCGATAGAGAACACATCGCGCCCTTCGGAGAAATCACGCGCGCAACCGAGAAAGGTGGCAATGCCGCCGATGCGTTTCGAACCGACACGCAGCGCGTTGACTTCAGCTTCAATCGAAAAATCTGTTTCCTGAATGCGAACGCTATCCACTTATCCCCCCGAAAATGGCGGCATCAATGCCACTTCATCGCCATCGTTTACAACCAAACTCATATCATTCACCTGCTCCTGATTCAGGGCTACGAACAACGGTTTGTATCCATCACAAGCGACCGCACTGATCACATCTGCAATATTCATCCCGGCAAGCGCGGGTAATTCCATGTCACGCTGCTTTAGCTGATCAGCGATCATGCCGAAAAACAGAACTTTAATCATGTTCACTGCCCCACATACATCCGGTTTATTTACAAACTATTCAGGCGTAGTTGATAGTCTCTGGCGGACTGCCTGCGCCCCGCCTGAGTTTCCACCGTCACCAGCATCTTCAAACAATCCCGCTGCCCTCTGGTATCTTCCAGCCGCTGATAAATCACCAGCGCCCGCTGCAATGCATCGCGACGATCACCTATACCAATATCCAGCCGACCGTAAAACAGCAATGCATGCGCAAGCAAACGCGGAGCACCTATTTGCCGAAAGAGCGCCAGCGATGCTTTCACTTCCTGAACCGCACGCTGCTTGTCCTGTTCTGCTCTGGCCAGCATAGCCAGCCCCAAATGCGCCTGCCCCCGATACAGCAGGCCCGAACGCAGCTTACTGCTCTGTTTCAGCACCAGCTCGTATTCCTGTTTCGCCACATGCCGCCGATGTTGTTGTTGGGCCAGACGGGCAGCCGCCAGATGTACATCCACCGGATATGCATTCGCGAACACATCCGGCTGCCATATGTTCTCATTGTCCGGTTTTTTACCTGTCTGTATCAGCAACAATACTCCGGCCAGCCGGGCGCGAGCCAGACCGGCCTGATCACCGGCCCGTTTGGCAACAGCCTGCGCCTCGCTAAAATCGCGCTGCGCTGCCTGATTGCGTTGCGCGGCGGCATTGGCGGTGCCCAGATTATACCATTGCTGCGCCACCAGCTGCGAATCATCGGCCAGCTGGGCCTGTTTCAGCGCTCGGGTAAACATATTGCTGGCATACTCCCAACGTTCGCGCTGCATGGCCAGAATACCCACCTCCGCCAGTGTCTGCGCCCGTTTGACATAGGGATTGGCTACCGGCGCATCGGCGAGCTGATGAGATCCGCCACCCACACATGCAGACAGCAACGCAACACATACGATCCATACAGGAACATATTTCATGGTCGCATATCCAGACCGGGTGGTGCAAGCGGTGATTCATCACCCTGCTTAACCGGATTCGCCGCACCGCCCAGCAGCCATGACCCGCGCAAACTCTTGATCAATAAACGCATTTCTTCGAGCGTATGTCTGGAGTCCTGGGCCAGGCCCGGCAACTCCGGCGTCAACTCCTCCATATCCGCCGCGATATTACCCAGTGCAACCGCCATCTTGTCCAGCCGGCCAATCAGCACATTGACCCGCCGGATGGTCTCGGGCCCCTGTTTGCCCAGATCATGCGCCAGCGGCTCAATATCTTTCAGGATTCTGGCTGTCTGCTGCAGCGATGCAGACAAGTGATCAGCTGTCTTGTTTTTCACCATCTGGCGTGCCAGCGCCTGCACCTGGCTGGCTGCCGCCATCGTCGCCTCCACTGCTTTCCCGATAGCGCCCTTTTGCATACCGGCACTGGCCTGGCGAAAATTGGCCATCGCCTGACGCACATTGCCATCCGGATCATTCAGCCACTGGGACAATGCCACCAGCTCTCGCAGCAGGGTATCCGCATTGGCCACTGCCGGCTTGAGGTCGTGCAATAACTGTTCAAACGAGGCCTCTGTTTCGTATGTGATGCTGCCCTGATCGCGAATACCCGGCCCATCTTTGTTGCCCGCGCTGATCTCCACAACGCCCTCGCCGATCAGGCCTTCCTTGACCAGACGCGCCGAGGCGCCCTCATGCAACATATTCCGGTAGTGATCCAGCAGCCGCAGACTCACCCGCACCTGCCCATGGGCTTGCAATTCGATATCACGCACATGCCCGATGGGAAAACCCTGGAATTTGACGTCCTGACCCAGAAAAAATGATGTCGCCGTGGGCGGAAATACATACAGGGTGAATTTCTTGGCAAAGATATCGGTGCGCACAGTAATCGCCAGCAGCAGCAGCAATACAGCGCCAACACCTATGATGACAAACCAGCCGACCTGTCGGCGCATCCCGGCCACATAATCATCCCGGTGCATCAGCTGACCGCCCCTGCACACAGATGCAATGAATGTTCAAATGCCATGCCCGAAGCATCATGCTCCGAGGTGGAGATATACAGTACGCCGGCTTGTAATTGATCCATAACGTCGCGAAACAGGGTATGAAACTGTTGCAGGCGGTGCGGTGCAATGCCGCTATGTACATCCTGGGCGAGAATAATATCCGGCTTCTGCAGCAGACAGCGACCCAGACTCACCACGCCGTGAATATAGGGGGAACGTATGCTGGCCTGATCATCCAGACAATCCGCAATATCCAGAAACGCCGCCACCTGCGGCAAATCCGCCTGCGCCTGTTCCAGCCGGTCATCATGGCCATGATACAGGAAAGGCAGCATCAAATTCTCCCGCAAGCTCAGGTTCGCCATCATGCCCCGGTGATGCAGCATGCTGGAGACCTTGTGAAAAAAGACAGCGCTGCCTGACTGATAACTGGCCTCATCGGTTTCCAGCCACAGCTGCCATGCATCCTGGCCCGCCTGCACCGGCTCAATAAACAGACTCTCCAGCCACTCATACTGCTGCCTGCGCGGCATGACCATGCGCTTGCGCTCTCCCCTGGCAATACAGCCCGCCGGCAACACGCCGTCCAGCACCTGCATCTGCCGCCAGCACAGCCGGATCATAACAGGCCCGCCAGAATGGCAATCATCACATCCACCAGCGCCACCATCATCAGCGAATCGAGTACGCCATAAGTGGCATGAACAGGCACCTGATTCGGATCATGGCCCACCTTGCGCCCCTCAAATAATAGCATGGCGCAGCACAATACAGGGTATAACGCCCCCTTCAGCACCATCATCAACACCCCGTCCAGCGTCGATCCCTTACGCAATTCCGTCAGAAACTGGGCGAAGTTCAAATCG
Organism: uncultured Zetaproteobacteria bacterium; assembly: GCA_964638265.1. Lineage (GTDB taxonomy): Bacteria > Pseudomonadota > Zetaproteobacteria > Mariprofundales > Mariprofundaceae > Mariprofundus. The sequence continues at coordinate 1,161 of CAZXAI010000016.1, read as the reverse complement.
TGATTCCAGGCCACAAACAGGCCGCCCAGCCAGATCGAGACGCCAACAAACATCACCGTCAGCACCAGCCCGCACAGGGCAAATGCCATGACTCTGGGCAGGTAGAGATACTCATTCAGATCAATGCCCATGCTTCTGAGCAGCAGCGCCTCACCGCGAATATGCATATTGCCGATTTCCGTAGCCACCGCCACGCCGGAACGGGTCAGCATTAACATCGTAACCAGCAATGGCGCCATTTCCTGCACTACCAGCGTATTCATCAGCGTGCCAATCAGAGACAGATCACCCACACTCCTGGCAAAATCCACCACATGGTAGACTGCCGCCACACCGGCAAACAGCGCAATCACCAGCACCCAGGGCAGCCCCTTCACGCCGGTAAAATAGATTTGCCGAATCAGCACATGGGTGACCGCCGGACGGGAGGCCCATTTCAAGCGCAGCCCCAGAGCCAGCAGGGATGCGACAAAGAGATAGAAATGGTACAGGCCAGCAGCCAGTCGCAATGAAACCTCGCCGACCCGGTCGGCGCGGCCATGCAATACAGCAAAGCGTTTTTGTGTGACATCCATAACTACGTTATAGGCTGCTGGAGGAAAAATGCAATAAGGAGCATATCTTCAAACGCATCACTGCTGCTGAAATGACAGCGCATATTCCTGCCCCCTGTTACGCGGCATGCTCCGGAGATGCACGGTAGAAATCCCCCGACTTGCCCCCGTGCTTTTCTTCCAGTTGAATATGCGTCAGCACCATGCCCTTGTCCACAGCCTTGCACATATCATAAATGGTCAGCAGCGCCGTACTGACGGCGGTAAGCGCTTCCATCTCCACACCGGTTTTGCCATTACAGCGAACCGATACTGCGATCTTCAAACCACAGGTGTCAGTCAATTCGGAGAACGAAACATCAATACCGGATAACATCAGCGGATGACACATCGGAATCAGATCCGGTGTTTTCTTGGCGCCCATCACCGCAGCCACATCGGCCACGGCCAGCACATCACCCTTTTTCAATTTGCCCTGGCGGATATGCGCCAGCGTTTCCGGCTGCATGTGAATTTCACCGGAGGCCACGGCAATACGCGTGGTCACATCCTTGCCCGATACATCCACCATACGGGCGCGACCGGATGCATCAAAATGGGTTAAATC
>CAZXAI010000015.1:9479-15952 GCA_964638265.1 uncultured Zetaproteobacteria bacterium | reverse complement strand
CTAATAATCAGCACGGATGACATGGTTGTGCTGACTTCCACTTCCATCAAATCAGCCACCACCTGATTATCATTGAATATCACATTGCCATTGGCCAGATATTGTCCGATTCCAAAATCATCCAACCCCGTTTTCGAAGTTGTGATCATCTCACCCCTTACAGCAGCACTTGCAGTCCTTGGCGAATCCGTATGGGCAGCGGCAAAAGCAAAAATCTGTCCGTAAAATTCATTGGAGATACCCAGATTCAGAAGCATCACCGTGCTGGCAAACAAGCCCAGTGAAAACCCCGGCACAATGCCACGGGATGTCAGGCTGTTGCCCTGGATCGACACCGGCCCCAGCGCCCCCAGCAACAGCGCCTGACCCAGAGGCTGAGAAACTACGTTGTCATGGATGCGGACAGCAGGAACGCCATTCTGGCGCGGATAATGATGATCATTGATTTCCAGATCGGTCATGCCCGGCAGGGCATAACGAATCACAATACCGCCGCGCAAGCCCTTATTGGCATCTTCTGTGTCTCTATCATTTTTCGCACCATTATTAAGGATGTGATTGCGGCTGATATCCAGGCCTTCGCCGTGCAACACAAACACCCCGCACACCGCTTGCAGATGATCAGGCCCGTTATTTTCGATGCGATTATCATACAGGCGCAACATTTCAACATCGGCCAGACTGATGCCGCCATAAGCCATGTCAAAGAGCCTGTCCTGAGAAGGCTCTTTCAAGAGCCGATTCAGACATTCGCGAATCGTATTGCCCAGAATATCCAGGCCGACAACAGAGATAAATTCATCCTGCTCTGACAGATCGAAGAAACCCGCCACGCCGATACCATTCAACCCCATCTGTTCAATGCGATTGCGCTCAATGCGGATATCGTACAACGCACCGCCAGCGCGCATAGTTACGGATTCAGGCTTCCCATTTCCCGGAGAGATGCTGTTATCTCCCGGCTTACACGGCTCGCATTTACCATCAACCGGCCTGCCCGGAACATGAATGCCCGGCTTACGCTCAAATTCCAGCGAACCCAGCGTGATCCCGTTGCCAATGCCGCCGCTAATGTGGTTATCGATTAAACTGACCCGCTCTGAAGTACCGCCAATCTGGATACCGCCCCGACCGGCAGAAATACCAGCCAGGAACACATCATCGCGCTGTTGCCCTGTTTCGAGCACCTGAACAGTGTTGTGTTCCATCAATACATCATCAGCAATCGAAAAGATGCCCGGCCATGGGCTATTCTGGTCTGCCATCATAATGTTGCAGCGCAGAATAGTGAGCCAACGAGCATCCATCGCCTTGATCGCACTATCTTTAGCCGCTTTGATTTCCAGCTCTCCCAGATAGATTCGGGACGGTATGCGCTTTGTATCTTTTTCATTTTTCCCAATGAGTACGCCCTCCGCATCCGGATGCGCCTCAACCCGCAATGATTCAATCTTTATGCCGGATGCACCGACAATATGAAAAACCGGAGCATTCACAGCCGCAACAACTCGGCTATCCGAGCCGCAACCATGCACCCTGATATTGTCCCCCTGAATTGAAATATTTTCCCGGTATTCACCCGGTAATACGCACACACGCCCGCCTGCGCTCGGCAGATGATTAACTGCCTGCTGAATAGACTCGAAATCGCCATGGCTGTGTGTTCCGTCACCCACAGTGAAAGTGCAACAGCTATCCAGTTGCGTCAGCGGATCAAAGACGCGACGGCAATCATGAACTACGATGGCTGAGCCGGGATCAGTGAGCGGATTGATGTCCCACTGCAAGATTCCCAACGGGACGCGATGGTAAAACACGCCCTGAGGCGCTGCATTGACCGGCCACTGCGATGTTGCAAACGTCGCACCGGCAGCACGCACCGGGAAACTCCAGTAATCACCCGGTTTGTAATTGCTGTTATCGGTGGTGGCTGCATCGAGTTGCAGTTGAATGCCCATCTCCAGCTCAGTCACAGCAGCAAAATCACTGACCGGCTTGATGCCGTCCCAGAGGCGGAAAAATGCCTCATCTGATGCATTGCCCGGCCATGTGCCACTGATATTCGTCAGCGTCAGCAGACCATCCGCAGCCAGCGTTGCATCGGCGGTGAAATAAAGACCGTCACGATCACCAGCTTCCAGGTAGAAATTACTCAGACCACAGTGGTTAATCATCTGATCGTTGGCGGTGATATTCACAGCCGAGGATGCCGAATCATAAACACCGCGCCCTACTAACCCGCCACCGAAACGCGACCACACAAAGCGTGCATTTCCGGCATCCGGCTCGGTAATCTCGATGCGATAGAGGTAGTGCTCAAAACCGGTGTAACCGCCATTCATCTCAATCGGGCATGCGCCCGAGACAGCCAGCGTCGGGGCCGGCGTTACCGTCAACTTGCCCCTGGCGGAACAATCATCCGCCAGCTTGCCCGTCAGGTTATGGCAAGAATCGCCATCCTCCAGGCGTAACAGTCTCAGCCTGTGCCGTAACCTGATGCGCTCTGTGGTATCCACCCCGCCCAGAGCAGGCTCAATCATCTGATCCGGGAACTCGAAGGCATTCACCGCCTCCTCCCATACCTCCAGAATCACTGCATCACGTGGACTCGTTTCAGCAGAGGGGGGTGATAGATATGCTGCCTGCACAGATGGCGTAACTGCTTCCGGGGGTAGCGTCAGATGCAGGCCATCCACCCATACCTGACCGGGATTGATCTCAACAGTCACAGCACTCCCGTCGCTGGAAGCGCCGACCACTTTCAGGCTATCTCTGTGTTCAGATGGCACAGCCGCAACATGCGCACCGATGGCGTCCCGCCCCAGTTGCTGGCGCAAATGCCGGTTGATCTGATCGCCTGCATTCCAGTCCTGATCGGTCAGCACCCGTCCCTGCTGATGCATCACCCCGGTGTCATTATCGCGTGCATCGTAATGTAGCCGTGAAAAGTCGCCTTTCATGACCCCTCCCTGTTTATGTCACAGGAATCAATACCGGTCGAATACCGACCGGCATAAATTCCCGATAACGAATATTGATATTTTTCCATTTGTGCGTGTTCAATAGATAACCAAATGCGCCCATGGCATCACGGCCCGGCCCCTGCTCCAGAATTTTCCGGTCACAACGCAAACTCAACTGCCCGTAGCCCGGATCTCCGAATACCTCACTGACAAAACTCAGATTCGCTTTGTTGCCGAATACGCAGCCCTGATGTTGCGGTAAACGATTCCCCTCAGCGGCAAAATAACTGAATCGAATACAGCCCTGCAGATTGTCATGCGCCTCCAGTCCATGCAGCCAGATGCCGCCCTGCCCGGTGGCACTGCTCACACGCATGCGTCCGAAGCAAGTTAAACCATTGACAGTTAAAGTCGGCCCCCATGCAATCTCCGCATCACCGCTTGCGGCCAATACGGCCAGAGCCGGAGCGTTTTCTGCCAAACCCGAAGCTGCATCGACGATAGAATCATTCAGCTCCAATGCATAACCCTCATCCATGGCAATGGGGCCGCAGATTGTTCTACGGATAGTGATTTCAGGCGTCTGATCGAATGCGATTTCCTCTGCCGGGTTTGCAAATCCATATTGCTGATCCAGATGCAGGGCGCGTCTCAATGGCTGGCGCGTGCCATCCAGTGCCAGATGACAACCCGGATCGAGCGTACACCCGTCGATGATCAGCTCATTCACCGCCGCCTGCACAACCAGCGCCGATTCCGGGGCAGGAAAATGGCTTAAATCAGTATGATCCCAAGTGATATACAGGCCTTCGAGTGTGACATTCAGATTTTCAACAACAGGGTCGGCAACATGTTCCGGTCTGAATGCCAATGGGCGTTTCAAGCGAATAACCGGCCGCTGGCCTGAAGCGGCGCGAATATGCAGCGAATCGCCCAGCCTGAGTGTTTTGACTCCCCCCTCATCGCCAATGCCGCTGACCGCCGAGAGATTAAGATTGTAGGTGGCGCTGTCCTGAATTTCGATGATGCGCGGCGCTGTAATCGTATGCAGATCATCCAGAGCCAGTTGCAGACCAGCGCCATCAGCCGCCGGATTCCCGTCTGGCCCTGTAAAATAATCGACAGTCATCGTGGCCGTCACATGATCGCGGCTGATCGGATGCGCCCCGGTTGATCCTGTAGTGGAACCGGAAAATCCATAGGTCGCTGAAACAAACAGACCATCCCGTAGCGGTACTGCCTCCTCGCTATCGGATGCGCCGCCCACGCCGAACAGCACGCGCCCGTGTTCGGGGTCGATGACGATTTCATGCAGCCCAAGCGGCGGGTTCAGATGATTTTCCCAAGCGCTTAAATCCGCCCCCCGGAATGTCCATGTTACGCCGCCAAACTGCGCATCAGGCAGGTGTAGATTCAGACCGGGCGCGCTGTTATCCGGCGCGTCAGGCAGGCTGTCGGTATAGGTCTCAAGCGAAACATAATCACCCGGTTCATGCACGATCACGGCATTGCCGGTGACTGCATCCCGACCACGTCGCGTACTCAATCTTGCCTGCGGCATCGGAGCTGGTGCTGCACCGATATGCATGAGATTGGGCGGATCATCTTCAGCCCGGAACCGGTGGGTATTGAACAGCAGCATCGGCTCCCCAAGAGGATGCACATCAAACCGCACGCTGAACGCAGCACCGACATCCGGACAGCCTGTTAAATCAAGCATACCCCGCTGAACCGGACGCACCACCGGCAGCGTATAATCTTTCAGCCGCCAGAGAAATACGGCCAGATTGGGCAGATTGTGGCTGGCAGCGCCGGTTCGTAACGGTTTGACATCGGCCAGATGCGCAAACGGATCAAACGGCCCGTCCAGAAATGTGAGTAGAGAAGGATCGCGCATATTGACCGTGCCGCCGCGCACTGCTCCACTGATCGACTTATCCCGATTGATATTGACGGGCGCTGGCGGCTTACCCCCTTCATCCGGACGCTGATGATTCAAATGCTGATTCCAGACCAAGCGTTCACGCATCTCCACTGTATGCGCCGCCCAGCCGCTGAGGCTATAAGTCAGTGATTCGATAGCGCCCAATGTCCCCTTGCGCCGCCGGTGATGGATGGTGCGCGCCACATCGGCGCGCAATGTCCACGCATCTCCCGATAAATGCGACGCACCCATCAGATCGGCGATGTAGGGAATTACCCAGTCGGCACAGGTTTCAATAAACAAGTCGTGATATAATGCTTCGATATTATCCCGCATTGCCGCAGGCGCTTCATCCAGAATATCCAGAAATGCTTTGAGTTGTTCCGGAGGCGACTGCTCCAGATCCCTGATATGATAAATCTCGGGTAAGCGCGCATATAAAGATTTACGCGGCGTACTCATAAACCACACTCCCGACCAGACTCATCTGCCACCAGTTGCAAGTCCAGATGCGTGCTGTGCAGCGCCAAAACAGATGCAGGCGGGCATAACACCACCTTGCCAGTGGAGGGCGCGAATGGTTTGGCAATCTTCGCCGGATCGCTCTCGGGCGGCGAACCCGCATCCAGGGGCTGTGCATCACCGATTTCCACCCAGATGACACCCTCGACTTGCTGCATAGCGGCTTCTATCCGGGAGCGATGCGCGCCCTGACCGAATGAACGATTTTGCAGAGAGAACAGGCCATGTTCACCATCCACGCCATTGCCCTCTTCTCCGCCCAGTCCCAAAGCTTCCTTGATGGCCAGCTCGATATTTTCCGGCCTGAACGAGGCCATGAATCCAACCCGCACATTCAGATACAGGTATTGTCTGCCGCCCTGCTCAACCTGAATCGGGAAACGGGCCGGGCCTCGACTGCGGTTAAACCCATTCATCGCGGCTTGTACTTTAGCAACAGCTGCATCGCCCGCTGTTTCACTCAGCACCACGATGCTGAGCAGCGGCGTTCCGGAAGGCGCGGCCCAGTCGGCACGGACTTTAATGACGCCTGGAATAGCCAGCGCCTCGGACTCGAAATCAGCCAAGCTAACCAGCCTGTCCAGACTCTGTACCTTGCCCGGCGCTGCATCTCTGGCGCCGTCTCCACTCTCGGCTTTGCCACCGCCAACTGCCGCTATTGGCATAAAGACATCTTCAAGCTCTTTAAGCTTACCGGTTCCTTTGGCTTTGACTCCCTCTTCCAGAGCCCCCGCCGCTCCGATACCCGTACGATAGAGGGCGGTGACATTCTTCCTGCCAGATGGCAGGCGAGCGCCGGTTTTGCCATCGCCAAATTGAATCAGGCTATTGCCATCCTGATCCTGGCGTACGATATAAACCTTTTCATCCGGCTCACAGTCAAAAAATGTATCGACCAGATCCCAGCGAATGCCTTCAACATACACATGCAATTCCGGCGCCTCGGCAGGCGTTTGGTTTTCATCCAGCAGATAAGTCAGCGGTGCTTTGGGTATGGTAAACGTCTGAAATGCCAGCCTGTTGTCGCCGCTGCCCAGCACCGCCTCTTTTTCTGTTTTACCCTG
>CAZXAI010000015.1:5910-9379 GCA_964638265.1 uncultured Zetaproteobacteria bacterium | reverse complement strand
GCATCCGGCACCAGCATGATGCGGTCGCCCTTGCCAATATCAACCGACTGTATGCTGCTCAAATCTTCTGCGCCTGCGACTGCTTTTAGCTCCAGTTGATTGCCACCCGCCTGAATGGACTGCCTGCCTTGCGGTGACCGATAAAGATGGAATTCGCTCAGATGCGGCCAGGCAATCATCTCTTTCGCGCTTTCAAATTCTGCGTCCTGATCCTCTCCCTTCAACCTGGCCTTGAAACCAAAAGCTGCGGGCACTGTGACCGGCTTATCGCCCTTCACCTTGATAGAAAATTCAGCCTCACCGCCCACGCCCGGAGACAGGCGATAACCCAGCACCCTCACCAGATCACTGATGCTCTCCCGCCACGTTGCCGTACGCAGAAATGCCTCATTGCCATACAGACTCTGATAATAAGTCAGAATGTCACCGACAATGGCTGTCCCCTCCAGCAGCGCAATACCGGGATCATCAGCGCCTCGATGCGTCCATGCTTCCAGCGTGGAAGAGCTGTTCAGGCGATCCAGCAGATGCTCGCGTATGCTGGAATAAAGGCCGATACGATAATCAATCGTTGCCAGCGCCGGACGATTATAAATGTCTGCCGGGAAAGCCGACGCCTTGTCACACTGATGTTTGCAGTCGCCCATTACCGTCTCCCGCCCATAATGTCGAAACTGATCAAACCCTGTTCCATCCGGCTCGGATCATTGGAAACCTGAATCACCTCTTCCGGCTTCACTTCCAGCTTGCTGACTTGCTCGCCCTGAATCTCCTCCGGCGTGACAATAAGCGGAGGTGACTGCGAATCCGCACCGGCGTACCAGCGCCTCATGCTCAGTGTTAGCACGCGCTCAATGCCCTGGACAGTCATCGCCCTGCCAATGAGTTGGCTGGCATACAGCGGCTGCCCGAACGTCCAGCAATCAGGGTGGAAAAATCCCGTCCGTCCATCGCCTGTATAAGCATCGGAGAATTCCATCCGCAGCTCATTTTCGAGATCTGCCGGCCAGTAGTCGGGATGAGCGCACAGCTCCATCCTGATATTCAGCCCGACATAACGGGCAGCGCGCACTTCCAGATCTTCACCGATCAAACGCACCGCATCCAGATGAGCAGCAATCTCCTGCCGTAACGCGTCGCTGAGTTCCGTCGTATTTTTCGGGTCAATGGATATGCGAACCGTGCGCCAGCTGCCTGTCCATTGATAATCAGCATAAGCATGCGATACCGCATCCAGCTGCTCGGCGCGGTCGATATAATCCTGCAATGTGACCGCCCGCAACTGGCGTGACCGATAAGCTTCCGGCGCCCGGCGAATTATCTCATCCGGTGTTTCAGGCTCTCGGCCATCGCTGACATCCAGCGGGTTCCAGACCTTGTCCACTGCCGGGAACCCGGTTGGACTGTGATCAAAGCCTGTCAGCACGTCAGCACCCACGTTCCCGGCGCTGCCCCTGCCCACCTGATAGCGGCAAGTGACAGTAGCCTCCGACGGCACAGCCTGACCATTGACGCCATTGCCAAATCGAATGCGACTGACACCCATTTCATCAGTCTCAACCACAAAGTGTCTATCGTCCGACTGGCTCTCGATTAAATCATTCTGTTCCTGCCATGCCTGACCATCCACATCGACTTGCAAGGTGGAATAAACCGGCTTCTCACCACCGGGCAGCGTATTCAGATACGCCAACGGTGCGCCGGGAACAGGGCAAACAACGCCCCATCGAGTCGGCTCGTAATACGCCTCATCCTGATATTCCATTTGATCACTTGGCACTGCGCCCAGCTGACTGCCTGGCGGGCGAAATACCGTTTGATGCGGACGACCGTGCGCCGCATGGATCAGATTGGCGTGAAAGGCGCTGACCCCGGATGAAGGCACGCCGTTGCATTGAATGCTAAAACAGAACCGCTGACCAAGTTTATCTGCTTCGCGCCAGCGAATTCTGACCATCCATTTATGTTCGACAGGATCGTGCACGATTTCGGCAGCTTGAGCATCATCATCCAGCAAACGTAAAAGCTGTCGTTTGCTTTTATCCCGGCCATGCTCCGAACCGGTTTCCGGATTAAGCTTCTCTTCCACGACCAGTGCGAGAGCGCCTGCATCCCGTAAGCGCTGCCTGTCCATCGGGCTTAAATCACTTCTGAGCAATTGTTTGCGCAACACTTGCGCTTCAGGTTCACTCATGCTTCCGGTCGTCAGATCAGCTTGTGTGCTATTCACTTCCAGCGCAGTAACCGTCCCGCCCCAGTCATACAGCTTCAATTCATTAAGAATGGTGTAACATTGCTGTGCATGACTGGCAGCAAAAATGACAGCATTGCCATGATTCCATGATGCTCCAGCCCAAACGGGAAAACCTTCCGGCACCGAGCCATCCGTATTGACCTGCAAAACCAACCATGTGCTGGCCTGATTACCCTGATGAATATGATAATCCATCAAACGTGCATGCCGGGCCAATGACACACGCTTGCGGGCGCGGCCAAAATACGCCTCGTTCATGACCCGATCCTGATAGTCACTGAGTTCATCAGCATCGGCGGCAATCAAGTCAATCAATACCTGATCCAGATCAGCTTCACTGCTCGGCTGCCAGCCCGGCACCCGTTCACGCATGGCATTCATCAATACATGTTTGAAGGAGTCGTAATCTTTGGCCAGATAATCAATAACAGGCTCTTCGGCTGGCGCTTGATCGTTGCTGAGCAGAGCGCAATTGGCATTGAAACAACCCGGACGAAACTTAAATTCAATGTCGCTGAACAATGGATCAATGCCGGCAGACGTGGATTTCAGGGTATAGGCTGAATAATCACCAACCGGTTGCACTTTTAAACGCAATGTCTTGTCTTCAGATGCCAACACCTGGACATCTGTGACTTGCACCTGAGCTGTTTCACGCCCGGCTATGATTCTTGAACCACCGCTGATAGAGAAATCAGCAACGGTCAAACCGCCAAGATGGCTCGTATTATAAAACTCGACATCCAGCCATGCATAATCCGGCAGGGTTGGGGGAGTAACTGGCTGCAATGCCACAAACACCCTCTCAAGGCCATTAAATGCCCCGAGATTACGCGCCCGCTCCGCAAGCTGTTCGTCATCGAATAGCTTCACCCGTACTCCTTATGCCCCATGCTGGAAGCGCACCTGCTTCTCCTCACCGGTTGCTATCACCCGATAACTGAAATCCACATTCAGGGTCGAATCATTGTTCTCGACATTCAACGCCAGCAGTTCGATGCGCTCCTTTAACCAGTAACTCATATTCTGCGTGATGGCCGCCTTGGCCAGACCGGCAGTCACTATATCGTTGTTTTCAAAGATCAAACGACGCAGACCACCACCAAAAGTGGGTAGAAACGGGCGTTCGCCCGGATTGGTTAACAGCAACTGGATGATTTCCCCGCGTATATGCGCATCCAGATTTTCCGGCGGTGCTGTCCGACCATCCGAGCC
>CAZXAI010000015.1:0-5810 GCA_964638265.1 uncultured Zetaproteobacteria bacterium | reverse complement strand
GTTGGCAACGGCGGCTGCGGCGGCGCAGGCGTCACCGGAATGCCCAGACAGGTTTCACCCGGATGCACATGACTCTGATACATCATCACGATCTGGTTCAGATAACTGATTAACTCATCGCCAAACACCACGGGATGCGTGGCGTTTTCCACCAGTTCAATCTGCGGCGCTTCCACCACCGCCTTGGTAGCGCCCTTGACTGTGATCTTCCCGGCCTGAATTTCGATAGTCAAAATATTACTGCCATCTGAATCACTTAAACTGATCTCCTGACCCGAGTCATCCATGCTGAGCATCATGCCCTGTTCGGTGCGGATGATTTTCACTGGTGGCGTGGCCTGATCGCCTTTTTCATCTTCAGGCAGTTGATCGTTGGCCCACCAGCACCCCGTCCAAACAGGACGCGAAGGGTCGCCTGCCTCAAATTCGACCCATATGCCTGCTCCAACAGGCGGCAGGTAATAGAAACCCATGCCATCGCCGGAATAAGGGGCGCAGGGCAGCGCCCATGGCGATTCCATATCACCCAGCACTTCAGGCACACTGGCTTTTAATCGCGCGATATGCTCCGGATCATCCACATCAGTGACGATGCCACGATACTTGCCGTAATAACGTGAGCGCTGCTGCTCAGCCAGTTCCACCACCAACCGCTCCAGATTAGCCGCCTGCATTAGAATATCCCCCCACCACTATTTACTGCGCCATCAGCGCCGCTGGATCGGGCATTACGCCGCAATGTGAAATTCTGCGTGTAACTCCTGACGCTTTTCTTCAAATCAATCACATGAGATACCTGGCTAACCAGCCACCTACCACTTAGATAAGCACCAACACCGGCCACGTTAATCGTATGATGCGGCATCAACACTGCCGGATAGCTATCTGCAGCCACCTCAGCGTTAGCAGTATACGCCCAACTGGAATAATCATATGCCGCTATAGCCGCATCCATAATATCCACCAGCTGCTCACGCGTACGTGCCAGTATCGCCTGCCCTGGCTCGACCATTTCATGCACACGCATATCACCCAGCGAATCACTTAAACCGGTTTCCCCCATAGCTTCCGCCATTACAGTATGATGAGATAAATCGGAAATAGTCACACTATCCGCCCGAGCTTTTAATGGCCTCAAGGCATCGAAATGGGCTTGAAAGCTATTGATATTGCGGTGCTTCCCCATCATCTGGAGTTCGGGCCAATCGGCTTGACCCGGATTAGCAAGCTGAAACACGCCGATACTGTCACCCGGCATAGCGCCGGGTTTCACATAGACAAACATGCCGTGGGCGCGCGCCAGTTGCCGCAATAACTGCATGCCTGTGCCTCGTTGTACCATGACCCGTTCCAATCCGCCGGCAGGCATGGTCACTGTATCGGCCTCTACGCTTAAGCCGAATTTGCCAAAGATTTCCTGTGCGATTTCATCTGCGGACTTGTTTTCGAAAACAAGCACTTCTTCATCCCGATTCAGCAGTACGCTGTCATCCTGTGTAACCAACACCATTTTGCTTCGATTGGGCGCCGCATCGAGTTCAAAATGCTGGGCGATAATCGGCCCGTCAATCAGGGCGACAAAATCACCATCTCCGATCCTGACCTCGACACGCACCCTGCTGAACGGCTGGGCAAACTCTTCCTGCATGCCCGACCAGACACCTTGTCCATCCGCTCTGATCAACATATGCAATTCAGCCTCTGTCGCCATACCGATGGCCTGATCCACCTTAATTTCACGAAACAGCGCCAACTGGGCCTGCGTTGCAGGCTCGCCATCCAGATAGATACGAAGCTCCTGTACCGCCATCAGAACTCCGGCACCTGAATGACACGGCCGGTCACACGCACCAGTTCCCCCGCCTCCAGTTCACTATTGGCATCGGCGATATGCCAGAAGCGCGCCGAATCGTTATAAAGAGCATCGCTCATGACATCGAGTTGATGATGGTCAGCCACCGTCATATCCATGCCGTTTACAGTGGGCAGTGGCCTGAGCTTAACTGCCTGAACAGTACGACCCATTCGATCCTTACCCTCCACGGTTTCAAGACCGGAATAACGCGACTTCTTTCCAAACATTCCACGCCCCCCTTAAAATGGAACCATATCAATCGCTGCTTCCGCAGCCTTGGTCAGGTTCAATACCGCCTGAGCGTCCTTGACTGTCTGCGTATAGTGCAGCGCTCCAACGCCAACCATGTCTTCAGATTTCTCTGGAAAACTCAATACTGTAAGACCGATTGTCACCTTGGCCTGCACCGGATTGAGCAGCGGATCATATTTTTCTTCATCCATGGTCATCGAAGTAATTTTGACCGGCAAAACGCGAGATGGCCCCCAGATAAACAGAATGCGCGGCGTTTCCTGACGCGGAACCGGGATTGACGGTGGTCTCTTACTGCCCGGATTTAACGCATCGCCGATGACGTCGACTGCTGCGCCGATCATATCGCTGATAATTCCCCCTTCGGGATAGACCATCTTCTCCAGCGCCGCCAATTGAGGGCCAACGCCGAACATGCGGGGGATCAGCTGTTGGGCGGCGTTTCCGCCAAGATCGTCGGCAGCCGAAAAGTAAGCGGTAATGGTGAATGTCTCGGTGGGAGGGCTGCTGGTCTGATGCTGCTCCTCCTGCCCTGCATGTTCCGGCGTGGCAGAATCATCCGCTGGTGGAAAATGGAAGGTGCGTGAAATGGTTTCGGGATTAAACTGAAAGGCGACGATATTAGGGATCGGCCCCATAAAATCACTGCCGTATTCCACCAGCGCACCACGAATAAACCAGCCCATCGCCCTAATCCCCCGTATCCGCAACGGCAATTCTGGTTTGAATGGCATCAGCCAGACGCTCGGCAATCAGAGCACGCAAAGCATTCGCATCCATCACAACCGTGCTATGAACAGGATTCAGCGATAACTCACCCATATCAACCCCGGCCATCCCATGCACCTGCAACATGCCAAGCCGGCTGCGTAACGCCCCTTCCAGCCCCGTGACAGCCTCCTGCGCTATCTGGGCGGAAACACCGTGCAGAGCGATTTGAACCCGCCCTATATTGAGTGCATTCATACCCCGGCCTCCCGAATGAGTGCGGCATAATCGCCAAACATCTCATGGCTGGAGGATCGATCCAGTTTCTCAAGTTCGCGTTTCACCGCAATGACAACTGCCGGCATCAGCACTACCGGTTTTTCGCTGCTGTGTTCGCTGCGTGCAGAGGCCAGGCAGGCATTGAATGCGATGGATCGGATATGTCCGCCTGAAATGGCGAATTGCCCGGCCAGATATTCGACATCAAGTGCTGAAATATCGACATTGTCCGGAAAAGCCTGCTGCCATATGCGCATGCGCTCTTTGGCTTCAGGCACAGGAAATTCAATCACATAACGCAACCGGCGCATAAAAGCGCCATCCAGATCGCGTCGCCGGTTGGTGGCCAGAATGGCCAGTCCCTTGAATCGCTCCATACGCTCCAGCAAATAACTGATCTCGATATTGGCAAAACGATCATGCGCATCCTTCACTTCCGTGCGCTTGCCAAACAGGGCATCTGCTTCATCAAAGAAGAGAATGCAATCGCTGAGCTCTGCGGCATCAAAAATGCGGCGCAGATTCTTTTCGGTTTCACCAATATATTTATTAACCACCTGAGACAGGTCGATGCGAAACATGGGCAGTTGCAGCTCGCTGGCAAGCACTTCGGCAGCCATCGTCTTGCCCGTTCCCGGCGCGCCGCAAAACAGCACGGACAACCCACTTTCATTCCAGGCTCTGGCTGTTCCCCAATGATAATGCACCACCGTTAACGAACCCATCGCATGCAGAATTTCCTGAAACTGCCTGGCCTGAATATCGGGCAGAACAAGCTCATCCAGACAAAAGCGCGGCACCACCGGCTCGGCAAGATGGCCCATTTCGAATATCGCTTCATTGCTGCATGCTGCCGTTAACGTTTCGTCATTCAGCACAACCTCAGTGCTGGAAAAAATATCGGTAATGCGTTTGATAGCCTGATCCTGGAAACGAAATCGCCGTGCACATTCGTCCAGAGCAGGCGCCGCTGCAGCGCGAACACCCAGCCCCTGCTTGAATCGCAGCAGACGTTGCTCAAAACTGAGCGGTTTGATGTTCAGCATCGGCGTAAGCAGATGCTGCGGAACACGTTGCAACTGAGAAACATCATATACCGGCAAATACCAGCGCAGCGGCATAAACTGCGCTGCAAGCAGCGTTTCCATGCGCTCCTTCGCATGGCCATCCATCCATTCATCCGGAAGCAGGATATCCAGCCCATACATCCAGCACAGGCTGGCAAAGGCCGTGATGTCTTCACCCGCGTTTAACAGTGCACCATCGACCCGAACCAGCCTATGCCCCAGTTTCTGGCTTATGCTTGCCGCCCATGCGTCAAATGCAGCATCTTTTGCCCCAAGCAGAGGAGTAATGCTCATGCTGCCAGTATCCTGTTTCAGCTTTTCGGCCAGCAACACAGCCGACTGATCCAGTTCTTTGGGATGGCGCAGGTCAACCAGGCTCAAGCCCACGGGCAACGATGCCGCATCATTGCAAAACTGGCGTGACAACATAGCAGGCATTTCCACCGGCATAAGCCAGACGGACTGCCCATCCGAACAGACGCTCTTGTTCAGCAGGCCAAAGCGGAAAACCTCATGATTCAGGTCGGCGCAAAGCATCATATCCAGTGGAGAATCCCACAGCCGTTGGGCCAAAGCCAAAGTTGGAAAAGGGCGCGAAAGATCATTCATGCACGACGCAAAAACAGGGGAAAGACCGGCATCCATACGCGCTACCAAACCTAGTGCTAACACAAATTGCGCTGCGTTGCTTAATGCGAGATGATCAGCCAACCAGCACCACAGACTTGACTCGGTGCTCATCGGTGCGCCACCCAATGCCGTGATTTCTCCGCTCAGTTGCCGTGCGGCATCATTTCGTTCAAAGAACCGCTGTTTCTGGTCGCTGTAATTCCCCTGATCCAAACTATGGATGAGCTCATCAACGACGGGGGGCAATACGCCTGTTCCAGGATTTTCTATCTGAGCACGCTGATGCCAGCACCAGACAAGTTCTCGACGCAATCGCAAACTGACCTGTGCATGCCAATATGCTGCGCCGACATCCGCCATCAACATTACCGGATTCGTTCCATGCCTCACTTTGGCCTGGGTGTTGGCTGTGTTCATGTCCAGTCCACCGATGGAAAATCATTGGCCTGCTCACCATTCACACGCAGAATGATAAAGTATGTTCCAGCTTTCAGTTTGGCTGTTCGCGCCTGATCGGCACTCACCGTTACATTTAAGGAGGTTTGTGAACCTGTGCCGATGGCTTCCAGCATCAGACCAGTTTTACCGTTACGATAGAAAGCAATATAAATTGAATCGTTCTCTCCCCCGAGTTTTTCACCGCTTAAAGCCAGTTGACCAGAGACATTGCCATCACCATCCGTGCTCTGACCACTTGCAACCGCAGTCGTTAAGCTGGGCAACAATTGGCCTAACACGGCATTGCTGCCTGATTCGCGCCCGGAGGGCATCATCCGAACGGCTTGAACCATATAACTCCCGGCTGAAAGAATGATGCTCGCAGGCACGGTGGCTGTTAGTTGATTTGCCGTGCCAAACGGCACGTTGATGGATTCACCACCCATCCTGATTTTAGTAATCCCTTCCAAATCACTGCCTCGCAGCACAATCTGTTCACCCGCCTCAAAACGTACTGGATCTATAGCATCAAGCATCGGCCCCATTGATGGCAAGACGGCAACGCCTTCATTGCCCGGAGG